>NZ_DALZSV010000017.1:0-44664 GCF_032014955.1 Moraxella sp. CTOTU47724 | reverse complement strand
TTGCTTTGATGTTGGCAACCATTATGCACTCTTTAGATTATGGCAATGTCGCAAGTTGCTGCTGCAAGGCTTGCACCAAGGCTTGTTTGTTATCATCAGCGCGTACGGCAAGTTGTTTTTCTAATTTTTTGATTTGGGTGCGTAGTTTTGCTGCTTCAATGGCGTTTTTAGCCGCTGCTTCATCGATATCGACTTTGATATCATTGAGTTTGGCTTGTACCATACTGACCACAGGTTTGGCATTGGTATTGTCATTGACTTGGCGTTCGATACGGTCAAGGTGCGCGTAATAGCGCGCGCGTAATCCGTCTTGTTCGGTTTGCCTTGTCGCGTCATCCATCAACCGTGTGAAGGGCACCAGCTCGATGCAGTCCACTGGACAGGGTGGCAAACACAGCTCACAGCCTGTGCATAGGTCGGTAAAAATGGTGTGCATACGTTTGCCCGAGCCAATAATGGCATCGACAGGACACGCAGGAATACATTTGGTACAGCCAATGCAATCTTCTTCTCGAATGATGGCTCGCATTTCCATCGGACGATTGGTAGCGGGATCGGTTTGCCACTTTGAGGCTTCAGCTGTCAGTGGGATACGCCCAAGCAACTTGCCGATTTGGTCAGTAACTGATTGTCCACCGGGCACGCATTGGTTATGCGATTCGCCCAGTGTGACAATGGCGGTGGCATACGGCAGACAGCCTTCAGGATGACCGCATAGCCCGCATTGGGTTTGCGGCAGGACTTGGTCGATTTGTTGTATTAATCGTTGATGCTCGATACTTAGGCTATTTAAGTTTAACGTATTAAATAGATTAGGTACCTTGAAAACAGGTTGGCTATCAGACATGGCTCAATTTTTATTCACTATAATCATCAGTGTATATTTTAGCATAGCGCATACCTATTTCGCCTATAACCTATTAATACAAATCATCAAGACAAATAATGAAGACAAATCACTTAATCAATCCGTTTAAGATTGGTAATGCTGTTTGACCCATTCGATCAGTTGGTAAGCAATCGTGCCTTTTGGCGGAATGACAGGGCCGTTTTCATCTAAACTATCTACATCAAAAAATTGGGCATCCATCAGCTCATTGTTATCTATGGTGATATCGCCACTTTGGTATTCTGCAATAAAGCCTACCATTAAATTGCTGGGAAAAGGCCACGGTTGGCTGCCAAAATAGCGCAAATTGCTGACAGATAACCCCACCTCTTCCATCACTTCACGATGCACGCATTGCTCTAAGCTCTCACCCACTTCCACAAAACCTGCCAGCACGGTATACATTTTGCTATCTGTCGCCCGTAGATGATGCGCCAACAAAATCTGTGGTTTATCCGCGCTGGTTTTGATGATGGCGGTGATGATACAAGGCTGTACTCGGGGATACTGGTGATAATGGCAGTTGGGGCAAACGGTCGCATTTTCAATGGGGTGTAACTCCGTGGGCGTACCGCAGCGGCTACAAAATTGATGGTCTTGACGCCAGCGTAACAACTGCATGGCTTTGGCTAATTGGCTGGTTTGTAGCGCATCAAGGCTGCCAATCAGATGTCGAAAGCGCAAAAACTCAATCTGTCCTGTAATTTCTTCTGGCAATTGTGACAAGTCGATATCTTGATGGGCAATGGCATAAATACTGTTGCCTGCCTCATCTGTGTCCACTTTAACGGCCTGAGCGGGCACGTCCTCACAACGATAAAAAAAAGGAAGTCCGCCTATACAGGCGAACTTATCGTTATCACAAATAAGCAAATCATGGTGTAATGCGGTCATATTGGTTACCAAATTACTTTAAGCCACAAGCATGTGTTGTAAGCTGCGATAGCCTACATACATTGCATGATTGCCTGCGGGTTTGTTCGTTTCAAGACTTTCTAGATAATAATCTGCTGACATCACAATATCGGCAATTTTAGCAAGCTGATACTCTGACAACTCGCGACCCTGTTGCTCGATTAAGTTTTGTAGCACTGTGGCACCGCGTTTGAGCAGTTGGCTTTGTCGAGGTAATTTTAAAAATAAGCAAGCACCCGAGATAGTGCGCATGATATCAGGCACAGGCGTGATATGTAAAATATCTTTGTCGGTGTCATTTAGATAATCATTGAGCGCAGTTTCAATGGTGGCAATCGCGGTACGGCTTTCTTGGACGAGCGTGTTGTGAGCCGTTTCGATTTGATGTAGCGAAATAGTCTGGTTGTACACAGGCAATGTCACCGCACCTGAGGTATGTGATTTCGCCAGATTAATCGCCGCATTTTCCGCCATCATTAAAGTGCCAAGCAATCCATCAAAATCATCAGGCGTTGGCTGCGTCCAAGTTTTTACTTTGCCAATTTGTTGAGTCAGCGCTGCACTCACCTCATTTAAATTTAAGGTTTTAAACACGCTACTTAAATCATGCAAATGCTGCGCCATGCTATCAATCTCATCTGGACTTGAATTGAGATTAACTTGGCGGGCATAACTGTCACTGGCAGATTTAATCAAATCAATTTCTTGCTGGATGAGCTGGTTAAGCGCACTGGTCACTTCACGGTCAGGTCCAAATAAGAAGCGGCGCATGGCTGTTAACTGGGTTTCATCTAAGGTATTGGCCGAGAATTTGTGCTGAACTTGCAAGGCAAGCTGGCTATCTCTTGAACTGGCAAATTGTACCAAATCCGCAAAGCGAGAATCATGGACAGGTAGATAATCATTAAATTGTTGTTCAACAAAAATGAGCGCACGCTTTTGCAGGTTGCTAAGCGGTAAAGCCCCTGCCAAATCTGATACCGCCGCATCAGCAGCATGCCAAAACAAACTATCGGTACGTTTTGAAACCATTTCACACGCAGCTTGCATGGCTTTGAGTTTGTCTCGCTCTTTAGGCGATAATTGATTGCTGTGTGCAGTAAGTGCTACGCTCAGGCCTGCGCGATAAGCTTCCACCAATTTTTTTGGGTCAATGCCGAGTGATTTTAACGGTTGGTAATTTTGTTCTGGATTGGCAATCGCGATACTGCTGTTTTTGTTGGCAGTTAAGTCTGATAGCTGCAGTGCTGGCTGATTCAAATCGCTGTGAAGTTGATTGATAATCGGCAACAACAACGAAGGTTCAATGGTCTCTTTAAGTAATACAAACTCGATATAACGCGCCAACGTCATGATACCTTCTGACACATCCATCATCATGTCATTATTGGGTTGGTCGCGCTCCTCATAGAGTTTTTGCAGTCCTGCCGATAGACTATTGGCAAGTTCATAGCCTTCCTCTAATTGAATCAACCGCAATACTTTTGCCAGTTGCGCCAAGGTATCCACGGAATCAAGTAGCAAAGGCGCTTGACTACTGTCGTCATTAAACTCACTTAAATGCATTTCGGCATCATGTAGCGTCACGGCAATCTCAGGTCTTAATAAATGCAATGAAGGCAAATCAAAATTGGTGGCCGTTAGTTTTTGTGAGTTAGGACTTGGCAGACTCATGTTTTTTATCCAAAATGATTTTAAGGTGATAAAGGTAAAATGACAGCTACGCTTATTGCTGATTATTGTAAGACGTCCCTATGCCAGTGTCTATGTCAAAGTGTTAATACCAGCACAATAATTACACTTTATCATGAAATTTTGCCCATCAAATAAATGCCTTTATAAAATTTAATGAGGCATTTTTTATGGTTAAACACTCGCCCAGTTTTCAGCCAGCTGTGGGTTGTTATCTTTTAAGGCGTTAAGCCATTCAAGATGCGCCTGCTCAGCATCACTACTTGCCAAAAAGCGCTTGATAGTCGTGCTAAAACGCTGATGCACAGTTGCGCCGCCGACACCGCCACCGACATCATCATCGATGGCTAATGCTACCTGTCCGCCTGTCATCGCCAGATACACTTCTGCTAAAATCTCGGCATCGAGTAACGCGCCGTGGAAGGTACGGTCTTGTTTACCGACATTGAGACGTTTCACCAGCGCATCCAATGTATTGCGCTGCCCTGCGAACATGCGTTTGGCGATGGCAAGGCTGTCTGTCACGGTGACGGTTTGGTGGATATCGGGCAAGCCAAGTCGCGCAAACTCAGCTTGCAAAAAGCTCATGTCAAACCCTGCATTATGCGCGATGAGTTCTGCGCCTTGCAAAAAGTCATAAATCGCTTCACCAACTTGCTCAAACACGGGCATATCATTTAAAAACACATTGTGAATGCCATGAACGCGAATGACTTCCTCACCCATCTCAATTTTTGGGTTGATATAGACATGCAGTTTTTCACCGGTAAAACGTCGATTAATCATCTCAACGATACCGACCTCAATGATACGGTCACCATTTTGCGCTTCAAACCCTGTGGTCTCAGTATCGAGAATCAGCTGGCGATTGGCAGTCCCTTTGTGTTTGGCGATGGGTAATAAAGGTATAAAAGTCGGGTTAGGCTGACTGGTAATACCATTAAACGCTGGACGCTGAGCAATCAAGCTATCATCTTGCGCGACAAATTGCCCTTGTGGGTTGGTGAACACCGCAAAATATGGGTTAGCACTTGTTGGTAAGTGAGTTGCCTGTCCCCCAAACGATGACTGAGTTGATACATCGATGCTAGTTTGAGTATGGCTAGCTTGAGTACGGCTGGTTTGAGCCTTGCTTGTTTGAATAGTGTTTGTGTGAATAGTGCTTGGGGCTGGCTCACCGTTAAGTGCCTGCAAAAAGATATCCCCCATCATCTCACTATCGGCAAACGCCATATCTTGCACGTCATCAAAAGACGCATCGCTAAAATCTCGGGTTAACGCTGAGTGATTGAGGACTAAGTTGTTATCGGTTGACATTGGATTCATGCGCGGGTCTTTTTTTTTACTATCAAAATCAGGGTTTTTATCACTAAAATCCGATTTAACATCTAAATCAGTGGTAGGATTGGATAGGTGTTTAATCACTTTGTTAAAGCTTTTGGGCAGTTGGTCTATGCCTTGGTTTGCAAGCTTATCGGCATATTCATTGCCATCATGATCGGCGTGTCCTTTGACCCATTGCCAGTCAATTTGTCGCTGCTCGCACAGCTTATCAAGTCGCTGCCATAATTCCACATTTTTGACATTTTTCCAATGTTTCTTTTTCCACCCTGCCAGCCATTCGCTGATGCCTTTGATGACATAGCTAGAGTCTGACCAGATTTGAATCGGTAACGCTTTTGGGCTGTTTTCCAGTGCCGCAATCGCACCCATCAGCTCCATGCGGTTGTTGGTGGTATGCGCCTCACCCCCGCAAATATCAATTTGCTCACCCGTAGGTAAAATCACCACAGCACCAAAGCCGCCTTTACCAGGATTGCCACGGCAGGCGCCATCAGTGTAAGCAAGGGTTCGACCCACAAGGGGCGTTAAGGCATGATTTGACATAGATAACAACCCATATAAAACAGCAAAACAATCAAAAAAACAGCCCTCAGTATAAGAAAAAAAAGCATAAAAAGCCATGCCAAAACGTCTATAATAACCGCCTATAGTTGCTATCTGCAGGTTTAAAGGACGTCTATGCAAAAAAAATCTCGTGCGCTCGTGTCAGCTGTGTTGACCAAGGTGGGTATGGCTATGGTCTGTGCGCTAAGCCTAAATTTGACGGCTTGTAACAAGCCCCAATCCCCTGCAACAACTAGCAGCGATGGCGCAAAACAGTCGCCAGCGTTATCACAACCTGCCGCTAGCGATGATGTGTTTGTGGGCTGTTACACAGTCAGCCATACAGAACCTGCCCAAATCAAAATCATCAAAAATGGTGACAACTATGCCATGCAAATGCGCGAGTTTAACGACCCCAGCAAAAACTGGGACAAACCTGAAGCCATGCAAGTCATCGCAACTGACAGCCCAGATATACAAAAATACTTTGACATCAAAGCCGATGAACATCAATACTTAGAAAAAATCATTGCCCGTCCCGACCGCGTGTTCGTGCTCGCCAAAATCACCGATAGTTTTGCAAGCCTAAACCCGCAATTTGACAGTCCCTATCTGGGTTATATCTACAAAGGTAGCAATACTGTCTATAAAGTGGCATGCGAGCAAACCACCAAACTGTAATCACCTGAGTTGCTGCTTGACTTGATGAGCTTGGTTTGCTGCTTGATTTGATGCTTGAGTTAATACGTCTCATCCAAATTTTAACCCAAACGATTAATAGAGAATAAGCGATGAATTTTTTTGCATGGTTAGTGCTGGGCTTGGTGGCATACACTAGTGGCTTTAGTATCCGTCATTTCCACTACAAAGACGCCGCCATCCCAACTGATAAAAAATGGCAATACTCGGCGATTTTTTTTGTGGTCGCGCTCGTGGTCTTTGCGCTATTGAATTTATATGTTATGCACAAAGCTGCGCTTGATATGATGTTTGTGTTGGTATCGAGTTTGGTGGCGACAGGGGTCTTTTACTATGGTATTTCGGCAGATACCAACAATAAGATGAATCTACCGGATTAAACATACCCGATTAGTTGAACCATGATTTTTTGTAAGTCGATGAATTTGTTTGGATAATAAAATGTCTCAAAAAATGGCGAATACTCACGCCCACATGACTACCACCCACTTGGCTGGCTTGACGCGGCGTCGACTGCTAAAAACAGGCATAGCGCTATCGGCAGCGACGGTAACGGGTGCAAAAGCGGATTTGACCATTGGCGGGCAAGTGATTAGCCAACCTTCACAGCGGTATGGGTCAAACAATGATGCTGATAACATGGCTTTTGGCGAGCCCGGCGCTATGCCCAATGGCAATACGCCCATGGAAACAGTGCCCATCAATCCCCAATGGCCCCAATGGGACTTTGCGACCATCAAAGCCAATTGTGAAGCACTCAAAGGTCGCGGCGTCCACCTCCATCTGGTAGCACCATCGGGATTTGGCAGTGATGAACAGCGTAACTTACTGGCGCTTCACCGGCTCACCCAAGCGGGATTTTATATCGACAATCCAGAAGTGATTAGCCGACGTTATTTGCGCTTTGCAGGTTCAGACAGTGAGCGATTGGGCGATATTACCGCGTTACTCAATCAACCTTTACACCAATTGCCTAAGATATTACTCGGCGTGCGCGGCGGCTATGGCGCGATGCGTTTGCTCAACAAACTAAGTGATCAGCAGTGGCGAACGCTGACGCAAAAACTCAAAGATCGCAGTACACTATTGATGGGATTTAGTGATTTTACTGCCTTGCAGCTTGCCATGTACGCCAAAGGTCATCTCCCCTATGTGGCAGGGGCAATGCTCAGTAGTGACTTTGGCAAAACAGAGGTGAATACTGATACCATCCAAAGTTTTATCAACCTTTGTACCCAAAACCAGCTGCGTATCCAAGTGCCAGAAACTCAGCTTTATCGTGACACTGCGCGTCCCTTGGCTAAGCCGATAAAAGGCATCTTATGGGGCGGTAATCTTAGCGTGTTATCTGCAATGGTGGGCACGCCGTATATGCCAACTATCGACAACGGGATTTTGTTTTTGGAAGATACCGGTGAGCAGCCGTACCGTATCGAGCGTATGTTACAAACCTTGGTGTTATCAGGTATTGTGGCAAAACAGCAAGCGATTGTGTTGGGCAAATTTAATTTTAGCGGCATCAGTGATGCTTACAATGGCGATTACACCTTTGATACCGTCATCCGTACCATCCAACAAACGACAGGGCGACCCATCTACACAGATTTCCCCTTTGGGCATGTAGCAAGACGCATTAATTTTCCGTTAGGCGTTCCTGTCACACTTGACAATGTGGGTAGTGGCTATCAAGCGACATTCAACCAGTTTTATCATCTTAAAACCGATGCAAACTTTGGCAATTTAGATTTACGCCAATTGTTGGTCTAGGGTATAGCGGTGTCTTATGTATGTTAGTTAAAACCTGTTTGTATGCTACCCAAACAGGTTTATTTAACACATATTCTTTGACTGTCCAATCGCGCTAGAAAATCCGATTGTTATCATGCGTTTTGGCAAATTTGGCGATATTGGCTTCGATATTTTTAGCGATATTGAGATAATAGTCGGCAAATTCATCGCCTGCGCCTTGATTGGCAATCACGGACGGCTCGCCCTTATCGGCTTGCTCGCGGATGCCTTTTGCCAGTGGTAATTGCCCCAGTAGTGGCACTTGATACTGTGCTGCCATTTTATCACCGCCGCCTTCGCCAAAAATCGCTTCGGTATGACCACAGCTACTACAAGTATGCAGCGCCATATTCTCTACCACGCCCAGCACAGGGATATGGGTTTTGCGGAACATCTCAATGCCTTTTTGCGCATCCAGTAAGGCAATATGTTGGGGGGTGGTCACAATCACCGCACCGGTCACAGGAATACGTTGGGCGAGCGTCAACTGAATATCCCCCGTCCCAGGTGGCATATCAATCACCAAATAATCCAGATTTGGCCAGTTGGTTTGATTGTAAAGCTGCATCAGTGCGCCTGTGGCTTTGGCACCGCGCCAAGCAATCGGGGTAGTGTCATCGCTCAACAAGCTACCGATAGATAGCATCGGCATACCTTGCGCTGCAATCGGTACAAATTGCTCATGCTCCAGCTGCGGCTGCTGACCTGCCACGCCAAGCATACTTGGAATACTGGGGCCATAGATATCGGCATCCAACACGCCCACGCGTTTGCCCAGTTTTTGCAGCGCCAAGGCGATATTCACCGTCGTCGTCGATTTGCCAACGCCGCCTTTGCCCGAAGCTACCACAATAATATGCTCGATACGTGGATGCGGTGTTAATTCTGCTTGGGTGGTGGCTTTTTTGGCAATCGCAGGTTCAGGGGTTTCTGTGACTAATTTGTCACTTTGTGGCGCGGCCTGAGTGACGGGTGGCATGGCATTGGTGGTTTTGGGTAGGGTTGAGCCACTGCCTTTGGTGGTAGGTTTTGGCGCAGTAGTGCTGTCAAACAAGGTAATATTCATATTCACTTCACTGACCCCATGAATATGTAGCTTTTGGCTCAAATCATGATGGATTTGTTCAGGATTGCAGTCATCAGGCAAGCGCAAATCCAATGTCAGACTATTACCTTGCTGTTTAACCCCTTTGACATACTGGCGAATTGGCTGGTTATTGACGCGGTAGTCATCAAATAACTGATTAAGCGTGGACTCATCCACTGTTGCCACGGTTTTTGGTTTGATAAAGTTGAACATGATAGTTGCTTACCCCAATGTTGTTATTTTAACGATTTTAACCACTGTTAAGTGGGGTTTATTGCCAATTTTCACAGAGACAGATTGAACATATCTGTGTGAAAAGTAATTTTTCTTGTTTGATTGATGCCCATTGGTTGGGAAATGATGCGATTTAAGCTATCATACAGCAATAATAACGTTTTTTTAAACAAATCAATAACAGGTGTATTGTGAGAAAAATTTTAGTTACCAGCGCGTTACCGTATGCTAACGGTTTTATTCATCTTGGACATTTGCTTGAACATATACAAACCGACATTTGGGTGCGTGCCATGAAAGCGATGGGGCATCGGGTCACTTATGTCTGCGCTGATGATGCCCACGGCACTGCTATCATGATGAAAGCTGAAGAGATAGGTGTTAGCCCTGAGAGTTTTATTGCTGATGTCAAAGCCTCACATGAAAAAGACTTTGCGGGATTTTTAATTGATTATGACAACTACTACTCAACCCATAGCCCTGAAAATGAGCATTACTCTCAGCTGATTTATAATCGCTTGTATGAAAACGGGCATATCTCGCACAAAGCAGTTGAACAACTGTATGACCCAGAAAAAGGCTTGTTTTTGGCAGACCGTTTTGTCAAAGGCGAATGCCCAAAATGCGGCGCAAAAGACCAATACGGAGACAACTGCGAAGTCTGCGGCACGACCTACAATGCCACCGAACTCAAAAATCCTTACTCAACGCTTTCAGGTGCAACACCTGTTTTAAAATCATCCATCCATTATTTCTTTAACCTGCCAAACTTTACCGAATTTTTGCAAGATTGGACGCGTAAAGAAGGTCGCCTGCAGACCTCTATCGCCAACAAATTACAAGAATGGTTTGATGCAGGGCTTGCCAACTGGGATATCAGCCGTGATGCGCCGTATTTTGGCTTTAAAATCCCAAACACCCCAGCCAGTGAACCAGACAAGTATTTTTATGTGTGGCTGGATGCGCCTGTTGGTTATATGGCAAGTTTCAAAAACTTGTGTGACCAAGAAGGTGCGCAGTTAGGCTTAAATTTTGATGAGTATTGGTCAAAAGAAAATCATAACAACACGGAAGTTTATCACTTTATCGGTAAAGATATTGTGTATTTCCACGCCCTATTTTGGCCAGCTATGCTTGAAGGCGCAGGATTTAGAACACCCACTGCCATCAACGCGCATGGCTTCTTGACCGTCAATGGCGAGAAAATGAGTAAATCTCGCGGCACCTTTATCAAAGCCGATACCTACTTACAAAACCTTGACCCTGAATACTTGCGTTACTACTTCGCTAGCAAATTATCAGCCAGCGTCGAAGACATCAATCTGGATCTTGAAGACTTCATGCAAAAAGTCAATTCAGACTTGGTGGGTAAGGTCGTCAATATCGCTAGCCGCTGCGCAGGGTTTATCCATAAAAATCATGGCAGTAAACTGGCATTGACAATCAGCGAGCCTGCTTTGGTGCAACAAATCATTGATGCGGGCGAAGACATCGCTGCCGCTTATGAAGCGCGCGAATTTAGCAAAGCCATGCGTCTGATTATGGCGTGTGCAGACAAAGCCAATGAGTATATCGATGACAAAAAACCGTGGGCACTCAACAAAGTCGAAGGTCAACAAGATGAAGTACAAGCGGTGTGTACCGTCGCGCTTAATATCTTCCGTCAATTGGTGGTTTATCTTGCCCCTGTATTGCCATTGATGTGTGAGAAAGCACGAATTTTTCTCAATGTTGACAGCCTAGATTTTGATAGCCGTCATGCGTTATTGGTCGGGCATACCATCAACGCCTTTACCCCATTGATGCAGCGGGTTGACAAAGATAAAGTTGCTGCGATGGTGGACGCTTCAAAAGAAGATTTAAACAAGCAGCCTGCTATCGCCAATCAAGCCGCAACTGGGCAAGCGGGCGCGAGCAAAACCAAAGCCGCCGCTAGCGAACAATCCACTGGCGATACAGCATTGATTGGTATCGATGACTTCGCCAAAGTCACGATGACCGTAGCAAAAGTGCTAGCCTGCAATAACGTGGAAGGTGCAGATAAATTGCTGCAATTTACCCTAGATGTGGGTGAGACAGATGCGCAGGGCAATGTGAAAACGCGCAATGTGTTTAGCGGTATCGCCAAATTTTATAACCCTGAACAATTAGTGGGCAAGACTGTGGTCTGCGTCACTAACCTTGCGCCACGAAAAATGAAGTTTGGTATTTCTGAAGGTATGATTTTATCGGCTGAAAAAGCCGGTCAATTGACCGTGGTTACGCTAGATGACCATATCCCTGCGGGTGCGACCCTTGCTTAATGGGCTTAACTGTGATTGATTGCGATGAGCTGAAACATTTTGACACATTCTTAATCATTTTTTTGATCACAACAAAAAACCGCTGATAATTACCAGCGGTTTTTTTATTAAGCTATCCTAAATATCAAAAAATCGATAATGTAGCCCGATTAACGGTCGCTTTTGCTAACGCTAATGCGAACAGGTATAGATTTTCGATTGGCTCTAACCGGATTAGCTGACTTATTGTATTGGCAATAATGGGGTGCTTCAGCCGAAGGTAGAATAGCACCAACTACTAATACGCCTGCCATCAAGTTTGATGAGTTCATATAGCCTCCTTGTTGAGTTAGTGTACGATGATTCCATCTGTGAATCATTTACCTTTACTAAGCACAGACATGTTTAACTTAATCAACGCTGCAACGAATCGTTTAAAAAAGATAAATAATGCTGCGAGTAGAAGTTGTATTCTAAAAGATATCGAAAGATTTTCATACCATTTTATTATGACAATTTCATGAAATATCCAATTATTTTGATTCTTTATGTTTCAATTAAGGTATTTTTGTTTCCATTAAGCGCTTTATGTAATTAAACCTACTCAGACAGCAATATTTACAACATTTTTTAAAAGACTAATGTTCATAAAAACCGCTAAGCAATAAAAAAACTTATGTATGATATGTATAGAAGATAGCAAACTTTCATTTATGTTATAGCAAACTAGTACGTTGAAATGATATACTCTGCTCACAAAACAATTTTGATGATTGGGGAATACTATGTTGTCATTCAAACGCGGTCAATTATCCGCTATCTGCGCCCTTCTTGGTTTATCTTTAGCCGCCTGCTCACCTCAGAAACCATCCGCGCAAGCTGCAGACACGGCTAGCAAACCCTCAGCCACTGCCAACCAAAAACCCAATAAAACTATCGCCATTTCTGCGATTGTGGCGCACCCATCGCTCGACGCCATTCGCCAAGGTATCCTTGATGAATTGGCTGCTGAAGGGTATATCAAAGGGCAAAATCTGACGGTAAATTTTCAATCTGCACAAGGCAATACGGCAACGGCAGGACAAATATCCAAACAATTTGTTGCTGACAAACCTGATGCTATCGTGGCAATCTCCACCCCTACCGCTCAGTCGTTGGCTGCCGCTAGCAAAGAGATACCGATTGTTTATACAGCGGTGTCAGATCCTGTTGCCGCCAAACTCATTACTCAACAAAACACCCCGACTCAGCCCAACATCACAGGTTTATCCAGCCAATTACCGCTAGCACCGCAGCTTGACTTTATACAAAAAATCATGCCGTCAGCCAAATCCATTGGCTATGTGTTTAGCGCAGGTGAAATGAATTCAGTGGCGCTGCGAGATAAACTCAACATTGCGCTGCCAGAGCGTGGCATGAACTTAGTGGATATCCCAGCCAACCGTCCGACTGATATTGCCATGGCAACTAACAGTCTTGGCGGCAAAGCCCAGTTGATTTATACCTCAATGGACAATAATGTGGCATCGGCATTTGAATCGATGGTGCAATCAGCCAATGCACTAAAACTTCCCATCATCGCCTCTGATGAGTTTAGCGTCCGCCGCGGCGCTACGGCAGCACTCGGTGTCAATGATTATGACTTTGGGCGTACCACAGGCAAAATGGTAGGCAAAATTTTGGATGGTACACCTGTCACTCAAGTTAAACCCGAAGTGATGAACCAATTAACTTTATACGTGAGCCCAAAACACGCCCAAGCACAAGGTTTAACACTAAATCCTGAACTATTAAAAGGCGCGATTAACGTTGATACCACACCCGAGCGAAAAATTGACAAATAATCGCTATGGGTAAATAAGAAAAAACCCGCCTAACTAAATAGACGGGTTCTTCAAACTGGGCAGTGAAACGATGCCTTATTTAAAGCATATTTAAAAATTTAAAGCACATTTAAAATAACACGTGTCGCTTCAATGACATCAAGTACGCGGTTGTCAACACGTAGGCGCACTTCACCTGGACGCGGGCGACTGATAACCTTCGCCTGGCGATAAGCACTGTTATTTAACACATAGACATTACGGTCATTATATCGCTTGACGCTGTAATAACGACTGTCTAGTTTTTTTGCCCAGCCTGGTGGTACCGCTTTACCACGTGCGACATTTTTTTGTAGACCTGGGGGTAATTGGCGATACTAATCATGGGTTAGGTAGCGACCCGTACGACTATCGTAGTATCGATTATCACCTCTGTCGCGGTCTCTATCATGGTTTGTGTTGTAACGTTGGTTTTCTTTACGGTCATCTTTATAGTGTTTTTGTTGCTGTTTCCAGTTTTTGTCTTGTTTATATTGAGCCTTACTATGACCAGGGTCTGCCAAAACAACGGGTGAAGCCACGAACGAGCCCGCTAAAAGTAAGCTAGTTAATAATGTCGATTTTTTCATTGTTATACACCTTTGTCTGTACCTTGTATAAGTAATTTTGTATGAAGCTATATTATAAAATTAAAATGTAACTTAATATGACAATGCTGTGGTAATTTTCTTTCTACTTAAAAACAATGCGCGATAACTTATTAATTAGCTGATGACTTAGCGAATTATTATTAAAAAATGATACATTAGCGAAATGAGGCAGATTGTTATGTTATAGGAATTTATCAGAAAATGCCTTTTTAAGCAGTTACCCAAAGCTTTAATCATGATTGGCAAACTTGCCTAATACATATAACGCTATGCGACTGCAAAATTAGCTGATAAAATGTAAATAATGTTTAACAATGCTGTAGGATATTGTTATTGAAGTGTAAGATTTTCCTTTTTAAGATTTACCTTTTTATAACCTTTTTAATTGTTACCCTATGGATGGATTTTTGGAGTGATATATGTTGAACGCTATATTTGGTGTTTCTCGTTTGACCAAAGCAATGATGCTAGGTGGAATTTGTATGGCAAGCCTGATGGGTTGCAGCCAATCTAACAATAAAACAGCTGATGCCAGTACTGCAAGCACAGCAAGCGCAACGACAGCTGCATCAGGCGATACCAAGTCTGTTGCTATCACGGCAATCGTTGAGCACCCCGCATTAGATGCCGTTCGTCAAGGTGTGATTGAAGAGCTTGGCAACGAAGGCTTTAAAGAAGGTCAAAACCTAAAAGTAAATTTCCAATCAGCCCAAGGCAATACGGCGACTGCCGGTCAGATTGCCAAACAATTTGCCGCGGATAAACCCGATGCCATCGTTGCCATTGCCACCCCATCGGCGCAATCCGTCATTGCAGCGACCAACTCAATACCTGTTATCTTCTCTGCGGTTACCGACCCTGTCGAAGCGAAACTGATAAAATCTTGGGAAGCCTCTGGCACCAACGTGACAGGCGCATCAGACATGTTGCCACTTGAGCCACAGATTGAGCTGATGAAAAAAGTCGTACCAAATCTCAAATCAGTCGGCTATGTATACAGCCCAGGCGAAGTCAACTCAACCGTAGTACTGAAAGCGCTTGAAACAAAATTTAAACCTATGGGTATCAGCATCGTTGCAGCACCTGCACAGCGCACTACCGATATTCCACAAGCAACTCGCGGTCTACAAGGTAAAGTTCAGCTCATCTATACCTCACTTGACAACAACGTGGTATCCGCCTATGAGTCGCTTTACCAAGCGGCTAAAGAAATCAAAGTCCCTCTAGTGGCGTCCGATACTGACTCCGTTGCCCGTGGTGCAGTCGCGGCAATGGGTATCAACTACAAAAATTTGGGCATCGAAACAGGTAAAATCGTTGGACGCGTTTTAAAAGGTGAAAAACCGGGTACCATCAAGCCTATCACGATGAATAAGCTTGACTTATACCTTAGCCCAAAACACGCGCAAGAAGTCGGTATTACGCTGCCACAAGATTTAATTAGTCAGGCAGCACAAGTAGAACCTGCGCCAAAAGCTAAACAATAAATCATTCGTTAATGTTAGCTGTTTTAATGTGATTGCAAATTTAATTTCCCAGTGGCAACTAAAGTTTCAAAGCGCGTATTTGTACTTTAGTCGCATTACGCTTAATGCCACTTGGTTTACCTTAACACCTGACTGCTTGTTAAATTAACAAGCGGTCTTTACTTTTTTGTGTGAACAGTTATGTCGTTACTTGCTTTATTTGGTGCTCTAGAAAGCGGTCTAATCTATGCGTTAGTGGCTTTGGGCGTATACATTTCATTTCGGGTGTTAGATTTTCCAGATTTGACCGCGGATGGTAGTTTTCCCTTAGGCGGTGCTGTCGCAGGCGTGGCAATCATTGCGGATGTCAACCCTTGGCTGGCTTGTATCTTTGGTATGCTTGCTGGCGGTGTTGCAGGTTTGGTAACGGCTTGGCTACATGTCAAACTTGGTATTTTACAGTTGCTCTCCAGTATTTTAGTCATGGTAGCGCTGTATGCCGTCAATTTGCGTATTATGCAAGCGCCAAACTTGCCATTGCTCGGTGAGCCAACGATATTTGGCGAACTGGTGACTGATAGTAACGGCTATTGGATGCGCTGTGTGGTCATTGGTGGTGTGGTGATTGCTGCCAAGTTTTTCTTGGATTGGTTTTTTAGCACTGAGATGGGCTTGGCGATGCGGGCAACTGGCTCTAACCTTAGAATGTCACAAGCACAAGGGATTGCTACCTCTCGAAGTATCTTGCTTGGGATGGCGATTTCTAACGGGCTGATTGCGCTTGCTGGTGCGATTTTTGTGCAAACCCAAGGCGGTGCCGATATTTCCATTGGTGTTGGCACCATTGTGATTGGTCTTGCTGCCGTTATCATTGGTGAAACCATCATCCCTGCCAAAAAAATGCTGTGGATTACCCTATCTGCTATTGTCGGGGCGATTCTTTATAAATTCTTTATCCAAATTGCGTTGTCAAATGATACCTTACGTGCGATTGGTTTTGGTCCTCAAGATGTTAACTTAGTCACCGCACTACTGGTTGTGATTGCTTTAATCCTGCCAAAAATCAAATCAAAAATTTTGAGCAATCGCCATAAGCATGCCGCTTAACTTGGTATCAAATAGTTGATTTTAACTTTGGCACTTAACAACTTATAAAGTAAAAGTAAAGTAAAAGGACAATGCCTTATGATGAACGCAGACAACTTACGATTGACCTTCAATCCTGGTACACCGATTGAGAACCCTGCCTTACGTGGCATCAGCCTGCGTATTGAAGCAGGTGAATTTGTCACGGTCATTGGTACCAACGGCGCAGGTAAGTCGACGTTTTTAAATGCCGTCGCTGGCACTATTCGGGTCGATAGCGGCAAAATTACCTTAAACAATATTGACGTCACCAAAAAATCTGCCCACCAACGGGCACACTGGGTAGCGCGCGTTTTCCAAGACCCAATGGCAGGTACTTGTGAAGCCTTAACCATTGAAGAAAACATGGCACTTGCTTACAAGCGTGGCGAATCGCGTTTTTTAAAAGGCGCATTGAATCACAAAAACCGTGAAATTTTCCGTGAAAAACTGGCGATTTTAAAATTAGGGTTAGAGAATCGACTCACTGACCGTATGGGTTTATTATCAGGCGGGCAACGCCAAGCCGTTAGCCTATTAATGGCATCCCTGCAGCCGTCGAAAATTTTACTACTCGATGAACACACGGCTGCCCTTGACCCAAAAACCGCCGCTTTCGTCTTGGAACTGACCGATAAAATCGTCCAAGAAAATAACCTCACTACCATGATGGTCACTCACTCCATGCAGCAAGCGCTCAATCACGGCACGCGCACCGTCATGCTACACCAAGGGCAAGTGGTACTAGACGTATCAGGCGATGAACGCAAAGGCATGACTGTTCATGATTTACTCAATATGTTTGAACGCACCCGCGGCGAAGTGGTAGAAGATGATAGCTTAATTTTGAGCTAATTTAACTGGGCCCAATCAAATACGGTGGGTTAAATGCGATGGGTTAAATAGAATAAGTTAAATAAACGCTAGCGTTTAACAAGATGAGGATGGATAACATAAGTTATCCATTTTTTTACACACAGTGATAAATTAATTCTTCATAATAACACTGGATAAGCAAGCAGTGACAATACTGCTATTTTCCCTAAATTTTAATTATAAAAAACAATATCCTTTGAGGTCACTATGTTTGATTTAAAATCACTTGTTACGAAAGCTGTCGAAGACAAAACGTTAAATGTCAATGAATACATCTTTATGCCAGAGCGCGTGGATATGATGGTAAAAGATGGACGGTTAAGCTGTGTACTAAACACCAATGGTAAAGTTGATTTTATTTACCATAAAAATGGTATCACCGAAGTGCGTTCAGGTCTACGTAAAAGCCCGTTTACCTCGTTTCGCAATGAGCTTCACTATGGCGTGTATGATGATGTGGTGGATGAAGTGATTGAAGCGGTTGAAAAAATCATTGGCAGTCAATCCAAATACTTTAATTTTGCCGCAGATGCAGAATAAAAAAGTCAATCATAAAAAAGCTGAAAAGTAACATTTCAGCTTTTTTTATGTCTTTTATTTATAGATGATTCCTTTATTTATAGAGAATTAAAGGCGCTATCAATCGCATCATCTAATCGCTCAACCGCGATGATTTTGAGACCTTGATATTGCTCTAATTGCGTTTTTGGGGCATTGGCTTTGGGTACAATCGCATGGGTAAAGCCATGTTTCACCGCTTCTTTTAGACGTTCTTGACCATTGGGAACAGGTCTGATTTCACCAGACAACCCCACTTCACCAAATACCGCTAGGGTATAAGGTAAAGGCTTTTCTTTAATGCTAGACGCACAGGCTAATAGCACCGCCAAATCTGAGCCTGTTTCAAGCACCTTGACCCCGCCTACCACATTGACATACACATCTTGCCCATTGGTTTGGATACCGCCATGACGGTGCATGACTGCCAGCAACATAGCTAAGCGCTGATAATCTAAACCTAGTGCCATGCGCCTAGGTTGTCCTTGCGATTCATCCACTAGCGCTTGTACTTCAACCAGTAGCGGTCTGGTACCTTCACGGCTAACCATGACCACTGAGCCTGCAATCGGTTTATCATAACGACTTAAAAATATCGCCGATGGATTTGCCACTTCTTTGAGTCCTGCGTCCGTCATGGCAAAAATGCCCAACTCGTTGACGGCACCAAAACGATTTTTTACCGCACGAATCATTCGAAAACGGCTGTCCGATTGCCCTTCAAAATACAGTACCGCATCCACCATATGTTCTAGCACGCGAGGGCCTGCCAGCGCCCCTTCTTTGGTCACATGCCCGACCAAAAATAACGCTGTACCCGTTTGCTTGGCATAGCGCGTCAGAATCGCCGCTGATTCACGAATTTGACTGACCCCGCCTGGTGCGGATTGGATAGCTTCGGTAAACAAAGTCTGAATTGAGTCAATGATGGCGACGGCTGGTTGCTCTTGGGTCAAGGCCTGGCAAATCATTTCAACATTGGTTTCTGCCAATACTTTTAAGTTGTTATTGGGTAGCCCCAAACGACTAGCCCGCATCGCCACCTGTGACAACGATTCTTCACCCGTAATATACAGTGCACTTCCGGCGAGACTTTGATTTTCTGCCATGTGAATCGCCGTCTGTAGCAAGATAGTTGATTTGCCAATACCCGGATCACCCCCAATCAGCACCACAGAACCTGCCACCAAGCCACCGCCTAACACCCGATCAAACTCACCAACACCCGTTGGTAGCCTAGTATCGAGCGACATAGGCACGGCATTAAGTGGCATGACGCTCGATTGTTCGCCCGCGTAGTTGCTGGCTTTTTTGGTGACGGGTTTATGATGTGGCATGCTGACCGTCGGCGCTTCGACAAGGCTATTCCATGCGCCACATTCGGCACACTGTCCCGACCATTTGCCGAAATTTGCGCCACACTGTTGGCATACGTAGGATGATTTTGATTTTGCCATAGATTCCAATTTGCAAAGAAAAATTAAAGAATAAAGAAACTTAAAGCGTATTAGTGGTGGTGAGAGGGATAAACTATGCTATGCAATGAAATTAGGTATAGCGAGCTATGTTTGACACACAAGTTTTGACACGCAGGATTGCTGTTATTTGTGACTATATTTATGGGCGACTAGGTCATAAATCCAGTAAAAAATAAACCCATACACCAAAATAAGTAGGGTCAACGAAATATCGAGCAAAAACGCTTGCCACAGACCAATATTCATCACCCACATGACCAGTGGTAAGGTAAAGCCCAACAAGCCACCTTCAAAACCCAGTATATGCAGTACCCGTAGCCATAGCGGTCGAGCCAGTTTTTCACCGGTAAAAAATTTATCAAACAATAAGTTATAAATAAATGTCCAAATCATGGCGATGAGCGAAATGCCAATCAGCAACGCCAATATACTTGCGTTATGCTGAGACTCACTACCCGTAAAGCCAAAAAAGCTGAGTAATTTTACCCAGCCTAATGATAGCAGTATGGCGATTGTCTCAAATAAAATCGCTTGCCAGATGCGTGCTTTGGTTGTCATCACGTTTTGCCTTGAACAATCTTACTAAACTCTGCTTGCTAGACCATGAAGTTTTCACCCAAGTACACTTTACGTACCAACTCATTGTCTAAGATATGCTCTGGTGTACCTGCCGCAATAATTTGTCCTTCACTGACAATATAGGCATGTTCACAGATAGCCAAAGTCTCACGTACATTATGATCGGTGATGAGTACGCCGATACCGCGCTGTTTAAGCTTAATGATTACCTCTTTGATATCGCCTACCGAAATCGGGTCGACTCCCGCAAAAGGCTCGTCAAGCAAAATAAACTTGGGGTTTGAGGCAAGGCTGCGGGCAATTTCACAGCGTCTGCGCTCACCGCCTGACACGCTCATCCCTAATGAGTGGCGCACATGACCCAAATTAAATTCCCCAATCAGCTGCTCAAGTTGCTGCTGCTGCCCCGCTTTATCTAAATCTGTGCGAGTCTGCAAAATCGATAAAATATTTTCTTCAACAGTTAATTTGCGAAAAATTGATGCTTCTTGCGGTAAGTAGCCAATGCCTGATGCGGCGCGCTCGTGCATGGACAATGCCGACAAATCCCGATTACCCAGCTGTATTTGCCCTTTGTCCATATTGACCAGGCCAACGACCATATAAAAGCTGGTGGTTTTGCCCGCCCCATTTGGACCGAGTAACCCAACCACTTGTCCTTGTTCTACCGAAAAAGACACGTCTTTAACCACCCAACGCTTGCCATAGCGTTTGGCAAGGTGCTGCATGATTAGAGACTGGTTGGCTTGCGGTTGCGACATAATAAATCCTAGAACTAAACAATGGCAATGAACAGAGCGAAAGCAAGTTAAACAATACTAGCGATTGCGAACGCCCACACGGTTGCTCGCTTGTGGCGGAAACACCAGTTCAACACGTTGGTTATTCCCTGCTTTTGCCTCAATATCACCCACTTTTAGACTGTAATGGATGACATTGCCAGAAAAAATACCGCCATTTTGGGTCAAACGCGCATTACCTGTGAGGGTGACCAGCCCTGTTTTGACATTGTAATCAATTCGATTCGCCTGACCTTTAGCCAAGCCCTTCTCTTGTGTCACAATTTGTTGGATAGTGGCAGGACGCCCGGTTGCGACTGCGCTTTCGATGGCGCGGGTTTGCGTCAAATTGACGGTTAAATTATCCGCCGCCATTTTGAGCGTGCCTTGGCTGATGGTGACGTTGCCTGTATAGCTTGTCACCCCAGAGCGCTCACTGTACGTCGCTTTGTCTGCCAACAACCGAATCGGCTCATTGGCGTCTGATGGCAAGGCGTTTGCCACGTTCGATGCCGCAAGGATGCCAGCAATTGACACACCGCCAGCCATTATTAATTGTCGAGTCTTCACCACAATCATGTTAAACCTTTTATATAAAAATTTTAAAATCAACAATATAGATTAAATTAGCACCGAAGTTAAAGATTTTTGATACTCACTTAAATCCCGTCAACATCGCAACTGAATGACTATCTTAACAGTAGCCACTCTACTCCATAGAGATAGGGTTAGCTACTGTGCAGGTTGAATCATCACACTCACTTGTCCAAAACCGTAATCACCCGTTGCCAAGTCACCACTAAATTGTTTGGCATCAAACCGATTATTCCCATGAATAAAGGTCAGCGGTTCATTAGTCATTACTGTATTATTGACCAAATCACCGACAAAGTTTTTACCTATCATTTTAACGGGCAAATTCGACATACTAGTATTTTGGGTGAGCAACGGAACGCTGGTTAAGGTCACGTTACCTATCAGTTTGGCAATCTGCTTATTTTCATCCAATTGTGCTTGGTCTGCCACCAAGGTTACTTCACGCTCATTTTTTGGACGGATAACAATCTGTGGCTTGGACATCACGGCGGTATTGGCATTTTGGTAATGGGTTACCTGCGCCGCTGTTAACTGATAGCCGACACTACCTGTTTCGGTCGTTTGTAGCGCTTTAATTTGCTCTGCTTGGTAATCAATATCGGTCGGTTTGAGTGATACTTGGGTCAAGCGAGCATCGTTTTGCGTATAAAAATAGGCCGATACGATAATAAATAATAAGCCTAAAATAAATAGCGTTTTTGTTGACACGATTGCCACCTAACATTGCCAAAAAATTTGATAAAAACGGACGTTACCACACTAAGCCGCATACGCCAAATCACTTAAAACAAATCACTTAAACTAAATCACTTAAAATAAATCACTTTCAAAAAAATCACTTAGAACAAATCCCTTAGCATAAGTCCCTTAAACCAAGTTATATAACCTAAATCACATAACTGGCCAAAATATCATCGTAATGACCCGTTGCTTTTAATATCAAATCACATAACTCACGAACTGCCCCTTCTCCGCCTGAGCGCGTGGTAACCATATCCACACGTTTGATGACCTCACCATTGGCATTTGCCACTGCTACAGCAAATCCGACAGATTGTAAGGCTTTGATATCTGGCCAATCATCACCGATATACGCACATTCTGCTAGCAAAATACCAATATTAGCTAACAATTCATTGAGCGCCGTCAATTTGTCTTCCCGCCCTTGCACGAGATGGGTGATTTTTAATTCTTTGGCGCGATGTGTGACAATGTCGCTAGTACGACCCGTTATAATGGCAGTTTGAATCCCTGCTTGGTGAATACGCTGAATACCAAAGCCATCTTGAACATTAAAGCCTTTGGTTTCAACCGTATTGGCGTCATAGATGATTTTTCCATCGGACAACACACCATCCACATCCATGACCAATAGTTTAACGTTTTTTGCTTTAGTGAGCAGACTTTGCATGACCTTATCCTTATTATTGTAAGCCTAGTTACTTTAAAAGTAGTTATTTTAAGCCTATTAATTCACACCCGCATGCAGTAACTCATGCAAGGTCAAAATACCCGCTAAAGTCTTATCATCATTAATGATTAATAGCTGATTTATCTTTTGTTCATTCATTAAGGTGAGCGCATCAGACGCACGCATATCAGGATTGACGGACTTTGGATTGGTTGACATCACCTGACTAATCGGCGTATCAAGCCCCAATTGGCGCGCTAAGCCACGGCGCAAGTCGCCATCGGTAAATACACCCACGACTTGATTGTTCGCATTGGTAATTACCGTCATCCCCAGTCTGCCACCCGTCATGCTAAACAAAGCTTCATTAAGCGTCGAATGCTCATCAATGGTTGGCAGGTTATTTACATGCATTAAGTCTTTTACTTGAGTTAATAATTTGCGACCCAATGCCCCTGCAGGGTGCGATAAAGCAAAATCTTCTGAGGTAAAATGCTTACTATGCACCAGCGCCACCGCTAACGCATCTCCTAGCGCCAAAGTAGCTGTGGTACTTGATGTCGGTGCCAAACCAAGGGGACAAGCTTCTTCAGACGCCCCTAAAGTCAAAGCCACATCGGCAGATCTTGGCAAAATACCGCGTTTGTCACGGCTGATACTAATGAGCGGAATGCCCAGTTTTTTTACCACAGGCAGTAACGTGCGGATTTCATCTGACTCACCTGAGTTTGAGATGCCAATTAACACATCACCTTTGACCAACATGCCTAGGTCGCCATGACCCGCTTCACCAGGGTGCATAAAAAAAGACGGCGTTCCCGTTGAGGCAAAAGTCGCTGCAATTTTGCGACCAATAAGCCCTGACTTACCCATGCCTGTCACCACCACACGCCCCTGACAGTTTTCAATCAAATGGCAAGCAGTCACAAATCGTTCATCTAGTTGTTCAATCAGCAAATCTAAAGCATGTTGTTCTGTTTTGATAGCGTCTTTGGCATGCTTTAAATAATCAACCGATGCATCCAAGATAATTCCTCACTAATTTTTCAAGATGGCTGTTGGTGCGCTTTTTTCGGGCACTTATCTTTACGCGGTTATCGCTATCCGCTTATTCGGGCGTTTAATAGTTAGCATAAACAATCTTTAAAGCTAAAAATTTAAAATTTTTTAAAGTCTGATTATCATAGCGTAATTTCAGCCAATATTCACGGGATAAGTCCGAAAATACATATTTTGACAACATTTCATCGAATTTATATTAACAATCTACGCATTGCTAAATCAGTTCCAAATACACTATAAATGATAAGCTATAAAAGCTATAAAAAATGGCGAACACTGATAGGGTTCGCCACGTAATATCATGTTTGGAATTTAAAAATTAATATTTGTCTTCACCATTGCCGTTTGCATCATCGTCAAAATTGGCATCGTCTTTGGTAGGCTCAAAATTCATAGTGTCATAGCCACTATCAAAACCACGGTCAGCAAAACCACTGCGATCATACGGTGCTTGCGCAAACCCTGTACGCTCCTGCGGGTAGCCACGTTGGTCATTGTCATAACCGCCGCCATCAAAACCGCGATCGCCAAAGCCACCACGATTAGCAAACCCTGTGCGATTTGCGCCGTAGCCTGATTGTTCAAAACCGCCTGTTTGACCAAAGCCCATTTGGCTAGATTGACCGTAGCCACTTGCCCCTGGCATTGGCGTGGCTGAACGTGGATTGCGGGCTGGTACTACCGTTGAAATAGCGTGTTTGTAGACCATTTGACTGACAGTGTTTTTAAGTAACACCACATATTGATCGAAAGATTCGATTTGACCTTGAAGTTTGATGCCATTGACTAAAAAAATAGACACTGGAATACGGTCTTTACGTAAAGAGTTTAAGAAAGGGTCTTGTAGTGTTTGACCTTTTGACATAGGTTTCTCCCAGAAATAAACAGAAAGTTGGTTAAATTATTATATTTTTAAACGAATTTTTAATTATACCTTATTAGCTTAATATGGATTGTCGAATCACCATATTAGATAAGCACTCAAATAGTATCACCCAAGCATGTCACTGCTGTTAACTTGTTTTTATTAGCAAATTTCTTGCTTGATCAATAGTTGCCAAGGGTCTGATATCAAAACGCTCAACCAATTGTTGTGTGCTAACCAGCTTACGCATCCATGTATATTGGCGTTTTGCTAACTGTCTTGTAGCATATAATGCCTCATTTTGCATAGTTTGTCTATAATCTTGAATTGGGGAGCTGTGCGTGTTTAGTAAAAAACGCGCCACATCATCATGAAAATTTTCTTCATTATTATCATATGTAAACAATGTTGTATTTTGTATTTTTTCTAAAAAATCCCAAGCTTGCCGGTAGCCAACGCAGCGCATGGATGGCAGATCAGTCGTGAGGTGATACTGTTGTCGCAGGTCAATTACTTCCTGCAAAAAGCCTTGTTGCCACATGATATCTAACCGAAGTGCGATGCGCTTGTGTAACCAATCACGATCTGGCATGACGGCTAAAATTTGCCAACGCTGATTTGGATTGTCGGCTAACGCCCTAGCGGGCTGATTCTGCCAAGCGCTTAATGGCTTGCCTGTTTGTAGATAGATTTCGACCGCTCTGCCAATTCTTTGGGTGTCTGTGGTTTTGAGTTGCTTAGCAAGGATGGGATCTACCTGGGTTAAATAAGCATGTAGCTGTTCAACCCCCTGCTCGGCAATCAATTGGGTGACTTGTTGGCGAGTCTCTGGCAAGGTGGCTGGGATATCATTGATACCTTGAATCAGTGCCATATAGTACATCATGGTTCCACCCACCAGCACAGGTGTTTTATTTTGCTGATGAGCAAGATTGATATGATAGTCCACATCGCCTACAAACTGGGCAACGCTGTAGCTTTGCTCAGGACTGATGATGTCAACAAGCGCATGCGGATAGTGTACCAATTCTTCACGTGTCGGTTTGGCAGTACCGATATTCATATCCCGATAAATCAAGGCAGAATCTACCGAAATAAGACGATATTTGCCTGTTTCGTAGAGTTCATACGCTAACGCTGTCTTACCGCTGGCAGTAGGTGCTATAAGGCAAATCACGTCTTGTTTATCGGCTGTTATCATAACTTATTCTGGGGATTCTGGAGACGACTGGGGATTAGGTAAATTCGACAGCAGCCATTGTAGCATGTCAGTTTCACTGACTCGAATGGCATTATCGGCAATTTGGGTAAAATCAGCTTGATTCAAATAAGATTGAACATACGCTTTATCATCACTGTCTATATGATGGTATTGTAAATCAATCAGATAAAAATATCCTTGCGAAAAAATTAAAGCAAAAGTTCGATGCTTGTTTTCAAATTCATGCTTGTTTTCAAATAAGGTTACTAGCTGTATCGAGTCGCTATCCGTTAACCTATCAACAGCACCCTTTCTTGCCACCTGATAAATCGACTGATTTTCGGCAACGTGAGTTATGTGGTTGGTGGGGTTGTCATTAGAATTTATATACTGAATGGACGTAGCTTCACCCGCAGGCAATTTTTGAAATTTATCGACGTTACTGTCATCAGTATTTGTCACGCAAGCTTGCCGCTGTAGGGTGTTTAACGCCGTCATTTTAGGCTGCAATTGCTCTAGCATATGCTGAGACAACCAAGCTAATATATTGATCAATGGTTGGATTTTGACCTGTTGTTTACTTGGGTGAATATTGACATTTATCCATTCGGCAGGCAGCTCAAAAGACAAAGCATAGCCCATTTGTAGTGAATTATCCATGCCAATACCCAGCTTGCGACCCACTTTTTGTATGGCTTGACTAATCGCCAAATCACTGACCAAACGATGATTGATATAAATCAGTTTTGGCAGATTATTTTTATGCGCGATAAAAAACCAGCCGGTGACTTTGGCACTTAACTCCTCTGTCTGTGCTTGTAAACCTTGCAGCGATAAATAAAATGGCTGTGCAATCTCAGCCAATGGTAAATTTAACGCTTGTTCAAGCCGCGCCAAACTAAGCGCGGGCAGAAAAGGCAATTCAGCACCCTCTAAATTTTGGTGAGGGGCTTGGGCTGACTGCGTCAAGCTAAAACGCAACTTGTCTTGATGATATAATTCAATCTGCACATCGGCAAAACTAATCGCTAATCGCTGCACGACTTGTTCAATATGGGCAAATTCTGTGGCAATACTTTTTAGGTGCGAGCGTCTGCCTGGCACATTGAAGTATAAATCGCGAACGCTGACACACGTGCCGCGATGTTTGACGATAGGACGAATAGTAGCTTGGCTTACCTCACTACCGCTCACGCTCAGCTGTTGCCCTATACCGCTGTCATTGTGACTACTGGTTAATGTCAAATGCGATATCGCCGCAATGCTCGCTAGTGCCTCGCCGCGAAAGCCTAAACTATGAATACCAACCAAATCGCTGACATTAGCAAGTTTACTGGTGGCATGGCGAGTGACTGCAAGCGTCATGTCATCAGGATGAATTCCCATGCCGTTGTCACTAATTTGAATCAACCCAAGCCCGCCTTGTTCGATATCGATTCGAATATGCGTAGCGTTGGCATCGATCGCATTTTCAATCAGTTCTTTGACCACAGAAGCCGGGCGCGTCACTACCTCGCCAGCGGCGATTTGGTTGATAAGCAGTGGGGATAATTTATGAATACGGTTGTCAGGCAAAACTAATCGTCACTTCTCGTTGTTCATCATCAAGGCGTTTGATATCAAGGGTGGCATTGGGCGGCGTCAAATAACCTGCTGCACGACTCGCCCATTCAATAATCACCAAACTATTTGGCTCATCTTGATATTCAGAAAAACCGATAAATTCCAATTCTTCAGGATCATTAAGGCGGTATAAATCGGCATGGTAAACCGGCTTAATCGTGCCGTCAGCTTGGGTAATACGATATGGCTCAACCAGGGTAAAAGTCGGACTTTTTACCGCGCCTGTATGACCCATTGCCTGTAGCCAGTAGCGGGTAAGCGTGGTCTTGCCCGCCCCCAAATCACCCGACAGCCAGACGCTACCGGTCAAATTCATTTCGGCAAGCTCTTTGGCTAAGGCTTGGGTGTCGGTTTCGGATTTTAAGAGGATAGTTTTATTCATGTCGATTTTCCCAGCTTGCCCCATGTTTGTCCTGAATCAAAAATCGTTACAACAACCCCATCAAATACCAACAGCTTAGTCAACTTGTAAAACCACTGTCGGATTGACAAATTTTTCGCCTTTTTTTAATTTGTCATACATGTTTGGGTCATGCCATTCGGCTTTTACTTGCTCGCTAAATTCAAAATCACCCAGCGTCAGCGCGCCCATTTGGGCATTATCGACATCGTCTTCAAAGCACTGTGCATAGCCTGTCGCTGTTTCGTGGGCGATGACGGAATACACTTTGACATCGGTTTCGCCATTTTGCATTTGGGTTTGTTTTAAGATTTCTCTTGCCCAAAAAAATACCACGCGGCTAAACTGCTCTGCCGAGGGCGAAACAGGCAAACTAATCCAGCGCGCGCTAAATTTTTTACAGGCGTCAATATAGTCGGGGTCATCTTTATCCCAAAAACAAATAGCGTGATCAAAACTATCAATGATGTCTTTAATCGATGATTTTAACAGCCCAAAATCATACACCATTTGCCCGTGATCGAGGCGGTGCGCTTCTAAAATCAGCTCGATTTGGTAACTATGCCCATGAATCGAGTACTTGCAGCGATCGGAGCTACAATTGCGCACGATATGGGCATTTTCAAATTTAAACAGCTTTCTAATTCTCATAATGGGATTCGCATTTTTTTAGCAGTAATAAGGGGGTGAATGCTGACTATTATAAAGCTATTGGGCAAGTTAAGCGAATTTTAGTCATGTACCCAAATTTGCCTACCTAAATTTACCCATAACATGAACAAAAAATCTCGTCACATTTAAGACAGTAACTCACGTCTTAAATCGCTAACTGTGCTAATATAAAAACTTGGGGATAGACAGTTATTGTTGAAAAATGAGTTTTTTTTAGCTGAGTCTTTTTTATATAAAGTTTTGTTGATATAAAGTGTTATTGATACAAAACTTTGTTGTCATAAAGATAAGCGCGGTGGAGATAAAAAATGATGATTAGAGTATTGGTCGTTGACGATCATGATTTAGTCCGCATGGGTATCGTACGGATGTTGTCAGATAGCCCTGATATTGATGTGATTGGTGAAGCTGCAGATGGTGAAACCGCGATTATCAAAACCAAACAATTAAAGCCCGATGTGGTGTTACTTGATGTCAATATGCCTACCATTGGCGGGTTAGAAGTCACCAAGCGCTTGCTACAAACCGATAAAAATACCAAGATTTTGGCGGTCAGCTCTCTAGTTCAGCAGCCCTACCCATCCATGCTCATCAAAGCAGGGGTGAGTGGCTATATCACCAAAGGGACACCGCTTGATGAGATGATTAAAGGCATCAAAAAAGTCCACCAAGGCGGGCGTTATTTTAGTGCCGATGTTGCCGAGCAGCTTGCTGATATTTTATTCACTGACAATTCAGAGTCGCCATTTGATGCGCTAAGTGAGCGAGAAATGCAGGTGGCGATGATGGTGGTCAATTGCAAAAGTCCACAGCAAATCGCCGATCAATTGTTTGTAAGTGTCAAAACAGTCAATACCTACCGCTATCGTATTTTTGAAAAGCTTAATATTGACAGTGATGTCAAACTTACCCATTTGGCTATGCGTCACGGTTTGATTCAACCCTAAATCATGATTACCAATCCTGCGTTTTCATCGCTATTTGACAAGCCAAGCACCCACGATAAAACCAAAAGAATCGGTAACGTCTACAATGGTTACCGCATTATTATTGCTATCTTTTTTTCCTTTAGTTTTATGTTGGCATTAAAAAGTGCACAGCATGATTATTGGGTATTGATTAATCTTTTCCCTACCTTTTTCTATTTTTTCTTTAGTATTACTCTATTTATTTTGTATTACTTTTATCCCAAAAATCCGCTGTTGATGGTCGGGCTAACTGTTGATGCGCTGGTACTCACTACTTTGTTGTACTTTAGCGGTGGTAATGATTTACAAGTAATTTTGCTGTTTTTGGTGCAAGTGGCTGCAGCTTTTATGTTGGTGCGCTCCAACCAAGCTATTTTACTCACTATTTTTGCCATCACGCTGGTTATTTATCAGCAGTTTTATCAAACCTTAAAAAGCGATGTTAACTACGCGCTGGTTAATAACGTGGCTTCGATGGCGATTAGCTTTATCGGAGTTGCTTATTTAAGTTATACGTTATCCAAACGGCTTAAACAAATTGAGCGGCTCTCTGAGCGCCAAGTCAATGAAGTCAATGCGCTAAATGCCATCAACAATAAAATCGTGCAAATCATTGACCAAGGCGTGGTAGTACTATCCCACGATTTAGAAATTTTTATCGCCAATGATACCGCACTCGAACAACTACATCTGCCCAAGGCCCTTGATAATTTTAATTTACTAGACATTTCCCCCTTATTAGCCGCAAGACTTGCACCCATCATCCAAGAGCCTGAAGAAACTTTAATAGTGCGGCTCGGCGCAGCGACTGCTAGCACACCTTTGGCCGTTGGCATTGAGCCTAATAACCAAAGTTTTAATGACCTACGGCTTCGTATCGCCCAATTAAGACAGCAATATGCCATTATTTTTATTGAAGATTTACGCCATGAGTTTAGCCGTGCGCAGCAGTTAAAACTTGCGTCACTAGGGCAATTATCCGCCAGTATTGCCCATGAGATTCGTAACCCACTGGCAACCATTAGCCAAGCCAGCCAATTATTAATGGAGGAAGTTAATGAGGCTGACAGTGGCTTATCGGGTGATAATATCTTGCTATATGAGATGATTTATCATCAAACCATTCGGGTCAATAAAATCATCGAGGATGTGCTTAAATTATCTCGTCAGCAGCGCCCTAATTTTGTTTATATTGAACCCAAAACTTGGCTAAACGATTTTATACAACAAAACTTTAGCGGCCATGATATTTTTCTGCACTGCCATACTGACAAAGGATTTATGTTTGATAACCATCAGTTAGCACAGATTTTGGTCAACCTCATCAATAACGGTCTGCGTTTTAGTAGCAAAACCCAGCCCCATGCTTTTGTCACCCTTGAAGTGTATGAATTTGGCAAATCTATTCATATTGATGTGATAGATACGGGTCACGGCATTGCCAAAGAAAATATTCAGTATTTATTTAATCCGTTTTTTACCACCGATAATCAGGGCACAGGTCTGGGGCTTTATTTGTCGCAGGCCTTTTGTCAGGCGAATTATGCCAATCTAGAATATGTGCCCAGTGAGGGGCAAACTTGCTTTCGGATTATTTGTCAAACCAAAACTTTACCGTCTGTCTAAAATATCTTTGTAGCTAAAATTTTTAATTGAATTTTTTGGCTAAAGCATTCATATTACAGTAAGTTTATCGATATCAATTTAGCAAAATTGTCGGGAATTTGAGTGTATATGTGTTCACTTTTTTCCATTTTTTCAGTACAATATAGCGTAAATGATTAAAAAAATACATGTCGTATTTTGATCATCCTCAGGACATTTATCTCTATGGCACAACCTCAATCTTTTGAAAACGCGCCCATCAATTGGATCCCTGCGTTTGTCTTAATTAGCACGCCTTTGGCGGCTTTATTGATTGTACCTTATTACTTGTGGACACATAGCGTCAGTTGGCAAGTTTGGGCAATTTTCGCATTCTTTATGGCTTGGAATGGGTTAAGTATTACCGTTGGTTATCACCGTTTATGGTCACATCGTACTTACCAAGCGCATCCGATTGTCAAATGGTTCTTTCTGATTGGCGGCACCTTAGCTGTTCAGGGGTCAGTATTTGACTGGTGTGCCGGTCACCGTTTGCACCACCGCCACGTCGATGATATCTATCAAGACCCCTACTCTGCCAAGCGTGGCTTTTGGTTCTCACATATCGGTTGGATGCTCAAAAACTACCCAAGCGGCCACTATGACTACAAAAATATCCCAGATTTAAAAGCTGATCCTGTGTTAGTCGCGCAAGATAAATATTATGCCCTGTGGATTTTATTGGCCAATATTGGCTTGCCGGCGCTGTTTGGTTGGATGGTGGGTGATGTTGCAGGTACCTTAGTACTTGCAGGGTTACTGCGCTTGGTGTTAAGCCATCATTTTACTTTCTTTATCAATTCGCTTTGCCATATGTTTGGCACCCGTCCTTATACCGATACCAACACCGCGCGTGATAATCCGATTCTGGCGATTTTCACTTGGGGCGAAGGCTATCATAACTATCACCACTTTTTCCAATACGACTATCGCAATGGGGTAAAATGGTGGCAATATGATCCTAGCAAATGGATTATTTATGGCTTGTCAAAAATCGGTTTGACTTGGGATTTAAAACGTGTCCCAGACGTCACCATTCAGCATGCGCAAACAGAAATGGCATTTAAACGTGCTGAGAAAAAAGTTGCGACTTTTTCAGGGAATTTAACCAGCGATTTCCAAGTGATAAAAGATCGTTTAAATAGCGAACAACAAGCCTTTAAACAAACGATTGCAGAATGGCAAGCGTTAAAAACGCAAGCAATTGAGATGAAAAAAAATGAGTTTGCCCAGCGTATTCATGAGGTCGATGATAAGCTAAAAGACCAGTTTAGTGGCATTGAGGATAAACTTCGCAATCATGCGCAGCAAATTGAAAATTTAGTTAATCATTTAAAAGGCAAACATGTTTGATTAAAACATGAAAATGTTTAAAGGTTGACTGTGTCAAAAAAGGTAGGATAAAGTCCTACCTTTATTTTTGTGGTTTTGTTGGGTTTTGATTAGTCTTGTAACGGATAAGAGGGTGAAAACGGGTCTAACAATTCAATCAATCGGCGTTCATAGCACTTTCCGCGCCAAATAAAATGTACTTTTGCATCACTAAAGGGTTTATCGTCAAACCACAAAAACACCCCTTCCATCATTTTTGGCCAGTCATCCCAGCTAATTTCACCCACGCCCATCATCACTGCTAAAAACGCTGACAACAGCGTATCATGACTAACCGCCAGTAATAAATGTCCGTGCTTCGGCTGATGCTGAAATAAAAGCGCTAATAAATCCAAACCGCCTTTATGTGGTGCTTTAATCCCTGCCATGTCGCCCGCCAAAAAACGATTGATAAAATTGAGCGCACCAATTTGTTTGAATACCTTACTCACTTCTTCATGGTCAACCACCAAACTACCTGGCTCTACTAGCAGCGATTGGTGCGACACATTTCTAGAGATGCCGGCCCCTGCTTGCATTAAAATAGCGGTATCAATACAACGTTGTATCGGGCTACTGATGCTATCTACATCCATTGAGTAATCTAAGTTGGCAGCCAACCAACGCCCCCAAGACTCCGCCAACACTCTGCCTTTTGGTGTCAGTGGCAAGGCATAACTGGCAAAGCCATTTTTATCTGACATTTCGCGCAATGAATGGCGGGTAAATAGTATTAGTCGCTCATGTTTCGGCAGTAACTTGACCGAGTCAATCATACTGGGCGGTAAGTGAGCAGGCATGGTGTTGATTGAATTAGACATTTAACTACGCATTCCTTATATCTTTTTATCTTTGCACCATAAATTGATACTACAAATTGATGAAGTCAAAAAATTTAAGCGATTAAATGGGATTTTACTGCGGCAAACGCGCCAATCATACCATGACTTCAATGACTTTATGCCAGTCAAAAACTACCCCCGTACTACTGATTTCATTGGGGTAGGCTCTGGGATTGACAATAACACGTGTATGACCTTGCTGATAATCAAACGCTTCATGGGTATGTCCATGTAGCCAAATATCAGGCGCGAAATCGCGCTGTAACCATTCGCTCAAATCAACGACAAATCCCGCATTACTGGGAAAATTGGCATATTTTGGCGCGATAGATAATGGGCTGATGCTATGATGTGTCATAACCACGGTGGGCATAGCATCTTTTTGGCTTTGTTTTAAGGCGTTTTGTAACCATGCCCTCTGCCGCTGGTGAATAGCTACAGTATCTTGGGGCGTTAACAGTCGGTTATCATAATAAATCTCGCGATAATCGCGCATAAACTGCTGAGCAATCTCTAACGTATTATCTTGTGGTTGATATTGATAATCCGTCCAAAGCGTTGTACCAATAATTCTAACACCCATAAATTCAAAGCTCGCACATTGTAAAAAATGCACTTGCGTATCTTGCGTCAATGCCTTTATCTGCTCATCGAGAGTAAGAATATTATGACCAAAATACTCATGATTGCCCACAATCACAAAAATTGGTTTCTCAAGTCGCGTTGATTCGCCGATAAGCCATTCGATGCCCAAAAGCCCATTGGACGTGTCGCCCGCTACTAAAATAGCATCGGCATTTGTATAAGGGATTTCACCAATCGGCAAATCCCTTCTTGCGTAGCTATCAATATGTAAATCACTTAACACTTGAAAACGTACTGGCATACATGACTCGAAATGGGTTATTTTAACGTATCCAAGATATAGTGCAGTTTTGCAGTGGGATTTGCTGCCGCCGTGATTGACCGCCCAATCACCAAATAATCAGACCCATTTGCTATGGCATCTTTGGGCGTGCAAATGCGGGTTTGGTCATTACTGGCGTCTTCTGGTAGTCTGATACCTGGCGTGACTAAAAGAAAATTCTTGCCGCAAAGCTGTTTAAGCATAGTGGCTTCTTGTGCAGAGCAAACCACCCCATCAAGCCCAGACTGATGAGTCAATAATGCTAGTCGCTTGACATGATTTTCTACTGAGTCGGTGATGCCCACCTCAGCCAAATCTTGCTGTGACATAGAGGTCAGCACCGTCACCGCAATCACTAAGGTTTGGTAGTTTTGCGCTGATAAACGCGCTTTCACCGTTTGCATGGCGGTACGCCCCGCACTGGCATGGACATTGACCATCCACACCCCCAAATCAGCCGCCGCTAATACCGCCTGCGCGGTGGTATTGGGGATATCATGAAATTTTAAATCCAAAAACACTTCAAAATCACGCCGATGTAAGGATGCCACTAAGCTATTACCATATTTGGTAAACAGCTCTTTACCAACTTTCACCCGGCACAAGGTAGGGTCTAACTTATCTGCCAAGCTTAATGCCTGACGGTCATCCATGTTATCCAATGCCACGATAATGGGTGACTTGATGAGTGATGTTGCTTGCGGTGCTGCCACTTGATTCATAACAAACTGACTCTTTTTTTAACTCGATAGTATGCATTGATTATCGTACGGGTGGTAAATTAGGGTTGGCTACTGTAGGTGCAATCGTTGCATTGCTGGTTTGCGCTAAATGCTGTTCATAATTATGCTGCGTTTGCATCAATTTTTCTTGGGTTTGCTTTAACTCTTTAGATAAGCGCTGATTTTCCAGTTTCATCTGTAACACACGAAATAAAATCAACCCCATCAATAGTCCCGCGATGACCCCTAAAACAATGCTAATAATCAGCAGTAACCCCAAACTCATTTGTGGCACTTGGCTAAACAGTAAATTTACTTCGACTTGGTTGTTATTCACCAATACCAGCATCAATGAATAACCAACGACCACGAACAACAAAATCGCTAACAGGTAACGCATAGTTTCCTCCTTGGTTATTTTAATCAATCTACATTTTTGAATGCCACTATTATTACAGATAATTGAAAAAAAAGAGTGGATTTTTTGTCCACTCTTTTTGATCAATCATATATTAAACCATAGCGTAAGTTCAACAACGTTAAATGGCTCAAAAACCGCAACTAACGATGATGATTGACTGCCTCTCGCAATGCTTTGCCAGGTTTAAAATGCGGTATCGCCGTTGCTTTTACGGTAACTTTCTCGCCTGTTTTAGGGTTGCGCGCCACACGTGGCTCACGATGATGCAAACTAAAACTACCAAAACCGCGTACTTCGACACGTCCGTTTTGAGATAAGGTATCGACCATCAAATCAATGATTTGCTTGGTGGCATCCTCAATAGTTTTTTCTGGTATATTCTCACATTCACTTGATAATCTAGTGATCAAATCAGATTTGTTTAACACTTTTTCCATACTACCCCTAACACGCTAAACGTAACTGTCGTAGTCTAAATTACAGAATGATGGTTTTAAAAACTTCGTTACAGTTCAAGTTTATCCAGCAATCTATTAACAATTCTAATAATGAAAAATTACATTTCATTACTTTTCTTCGCATATTATAACAAAACCACCTTAAATTCGGCGGCTTTTTTTAGACTAAATATTCCATTTTATTACCTAAAAGGTGAAAATAAAAAAAAGCGACTAAGTTAGTCGCTTTTTTTATCACTCACAAAACCGATTATTGGTTTTGTTGTTGCTCTTTGATTAAGTCACCAATGGTTTTTGGTTGGGTATCAGCTGCTGCATTTGAACTTAATGCTTTGATAGCATCACGTTGCTCTGCTTCGTCTTTTGCACGAACTGATAGGTTGATACCGCGAGTTTTGCGATCCACACTAACAATTTTCGCTTCAACTTCATCACCGACATTCAGTACAGTGGTCGCATCATCTACTTTGTCTTGTTGGATTTCTGAAGCACGTAAGTAGCCTTCTACATCATCAGCTAGTTTTACTTTAGCGCCTTTGGCATCAACGTCAGTTACTACCCCTTTCACTACTGCACCACGATCATTTGAGACTAGGTATTCGTTGAATGGGTCACTGTTAAGTTGTTTGATACCCAAGCTGATACGGTTAGCTTCTGCATCTACAGACAAGATGACCGCTTCAACGGTATCACCTTTATTGTAGTTACGAATCGCTTCTTCACCACTTTCAGTCCAAGAAAGGTCTGATAAGTGAACTAGACCATCAATACCACCTTCTAAACCGATAAAGATACCGAAGTCAGTGATTGATTTGATAGTACCAGATACTTTGTCGCCTTTTTGGTGGTTCTTATCAAACTCTTCCCATGGGTTTGGCATGGTTTGTTTGATACCTAGGCTGATACGACGACGATCTTCATCGATATCAAGGATTTGAACCATGATCTCGTCACCGATTTGTACCACTTTTGAAGGATGGATGTTTTTGTTGGTATGATCCATTTCAGAAACGTGTACCAAGCCTTCGATACCATCAGCGATTTCAGCAAAACAACCATAGTCAGTCAGGTTAGTGACGCGTGCTTTAACGTTAGTACCTTTTGGATAGTTGTTAAGAACGTCTTGCCATGGGTCAGTGCCTAATTGTTTTAGACCTAAGCTGACACGGTTACGTTCGCGGTCAAATTTTAATACTTTAACTTTTAATTCTTGACCCACTTCAACCACTTCTGATGGGTGCTTGATACGGCGCCATGCCATATCTGTGATGTGTAATAGACCATCGATACCACCTAGGTCTACGAATGCACCGTAATCAGTTAAGTTTTTCACCACGCCGACCACTTCTTGACCTTCTTCAAGGTTAGATAGTAGCGCTTCGCGCTCTGCTGAGTTTTCAGATTCCATCACAGCGCGGCGGCTAACAACGACGTTGTTGCGTTTTTGATCCAGTTTGATGACTTTAAATTCTAGCTCTTTGCCTTCTAAGTGCGCAGTGTCGCGTACTGGGCGAGTGTCCACCAATGAACCTGGTAAGAACGCACGTACTGAACCGATATCAACCGTGAAACCACCTTTAACTTTACCAGAGATAAGACCGGTTACGATCTCATTGTTCTCATAAAGTTTTTCAAGTACGTTCCAAGTTTCAGCACGTTTTGCTTTTTCACGTGACAATAGGGTTTGACCCATACCATTGTCAACCGCATCTACAACGACTTGAACTTGGTCGCCAACTGCTACTTCAAGCTCGCCTTGTTCATTCAAAAATTCTGAACGCGCAACGATACCTTCTGATTTTAGACCCGTATCTACGGTAATCCAGTCGCTATCAATCGCAACTACGGTACCTGCGATAACTGCACCGCGTTCTACGTCAAGTACTTGGCTTGCTTCAAACAGTTCAGCAAATGATTCCATCATAAAATTTACCTTTGTATAGCCGTAGCCTGTCCAGCACAGTACGGTTCAAATTAAGATTTTTTATAAACATAAGGCTGGTTTTAGTGCCTATAAAAAATCGATAAAACTTTTAAAAACTGTTAGTTAAAAAATAGTTAGTTAATTGTCAAACCGCGCTCAACACATAGTTGCCAAACTTGGTTAAACACTTGCTCAGCATCGATGGCTGAGCTATCAATCACTATCGCATCATCGGCAGCCTTAGCCGGTGAGGCACTGCGTGTACTATCACGCTCATCACGCGCAATAATTTGTGCCAAAATTTCGTCAAAATCTGCCTGTTTGCCAGCGTTGGTCAACTGACTGACACGGCGCGCGGCTCGTGCCTCAGAGGATGCGATCAAATAAACTTTCAGCGGCGCATCGGGGAAAACCACTGTTCCCATATCACGCCCGTCTGCAATCAAGCCCTTTTTTGGGTTGCCTTGCGACGTTGCCATATTTTTTTGTAACTCTAATAGCGCTTGACGCACCTTCGGGAATACCGCGACTTTTGACGCAAAGTTCCCCACTTCTTCGGTGCGAATCACTTCGCTCACATCGTTGGCATTCACGAGCACTGTCACATGCTCAGAATCCGCTTTTGCGGCTGCAAACTCAATTTTCAACGATTGGGTTAAATCAGCTAACGCAGTTTCATCAATGTTGTCCGTTAACAAACCCGCTTGGTGGGCTGCAAGACCCACAATCCGATACACCGCCCCTGAATCCAAAATTTGATAATCCAGCAGCTTTGCCAGTCTTGCCGTCAATGTGCCTTTACCTGCACCACTTGAGCCATCAATGGTGATGACGGGCAGGCTTGCGGTTAGATCAAAAGACGGTTGCGTTAACGTTTGTGACATGCCATTCTTATGAACAAAGCAAAAATAGTCGTATATTTTACGCCTGAAAGCTATTTTATACAAGTAATTTGACACAAGGATTGACTACATTGCGTATTATTTTTGCCAATGAAAAAATGCACAAAAAACGGGCAAAAAATGAGAAATGCACCGATACGCAGAGTAATGATTAAGCATTGCGAGATAGAAGAAAAAAAGCTATCGACTTAAAGGATTAAGCATAAGCTCACCTTTAACAATCGCTGGCTTTTAACAATCACGTGCTAAAACTGCCGACGTTTCCAGAATTTCCAAAATTTATAGCGTAAAGGTGGGTTTATCGGAGCTGATATGACCCGCTAACAGGCGGTCGACTTCGTTTTTGATGCGTAAACCTGCTTCATCTTTGCCAAGCTGTAACGCATAGCCTGCGGGGCGCTGTGCTTGTGCGCGGTGGTTGACCCACACTACTTTACCATGCAGCGGCATTCTCTCACTCGAATTTGGCAAAGTAATTGCCACAAAGGTTTGACTACCTAGTTGTTGCTGCTGGTTAGTAGGAATAAATAATGCACCGTTTTCAATAAAAGGCAGATAGCTAGCATACAATTTTTCGATCGTATCATAGTTAATGGTGGTGATACCGCCACGAGATGGCATTGCCATAATCACTGTTCCTTTTACTAACGCATGGGGTTACCAACGCATGGTGAATGATAAATAATATAGATAATTGGGTAATATAGGTAATTCAATAAATTAGCAATCAAGCATGGTGCTAAAAATTTTATCATAGCATAACTTATCTTGGATATGTTGCTGTCTATCTTGCCAGATTTGATCGATAACCCACTGTAAATGGCTAATTTGCTTTAATGTTGGTGGTGGCTGCAGCTTGCCAAAATCTAAGTCATGGGCGGACGCTGAGATACCGACGGCAAATTGCCCCAATGGTACTAACAAGGCTTGCGACAAGTATAAAAAGTCCGTCAATGTCAGCGTTTTTTGCCAATAGTTGCTGGCTTGTACAGGCGTACGTTGTCCGCTACGAACTGCTTGAAAGCTGTTTATCCAAGTCTGGCGGTGTTGATACCATTCGCTGTGTAACATTTGCAGTGCCAAAAAAGGCGCATAACCAGACCATCCATTGACTTGTTGTAAAGTCACGGCATCGGTATTGGGCATTAATTGCTGCATCACTTGCATTGATTGAGCGGGGGTCACATGGCTCACTGAAAATGCCTGTAGCCGCGAGCGAATCGTTGGCAGTAGCTGCGAAGGACTATCGCTAATTAATAGCATTAATACATTTTCGGCAGGTTCTTCTAATGTCTTAAGAAGCGCGTTACTGGCTGCTAGAGTCATCGCATCCGCTTGGTGAATAACCACAATTCTTAATCCGCCACTCGACTGCGTGACAAACGGCTGTAATTCCCGAATTTCGTCAATCTTGATGCTATAACTTGACTGATGGGTTGGGGCTTGCGCCACAAGAGCATTGTTTACTTTAGGTTTGGGCGACGCGTCACGCGCCACGGTGGGTGTGGGAATTTGATAAAGATCGGGGTGGGTATTGGCAATCAGCCATTGGCAACTTTGGCATTGCCCACAGGCAGTTGCCACACCTTGTACATTGTCCCGTTGATTCTCACACAATGCCCATGCGACAAACCGATACACAAAAGCACGTTTACCAGTCCCCGCATTGCCTGCAAACAACATCGCGTGCGGCAAGGCGTCTATATGGGTGGTCAAATACTGCCAAGTTGCCTGTTGCCACGGCAGTAAATCCATAAATAGCCACTGCTGTATCACCTGTTGGCTCACGGGATCTGGATAGTAGTATTGGGTTACCTCATTGTGTGTTGATTCGATATTGGGTTGTTTGGTGCTTTTTGCTTGGGTAGTTATAGTCGATGCCATAGAAAAAAATCAGTCAACAGAGTAACTATAGTATAATCGCTGCGGCCATATAATCAATTAGGATAATCCGTTAGGTTGTTTTCTTGAATACATAAATGCGGTAACACGTAGCGTTATTTTATCCCTTACTGTCTTTAAAACCTCAGCCCATAAGATTTTTGTTGCAAATAAATGATGGATTTTTTCTGATGAGTCGATTAAATTTTCATCTTAAGATATCTATTTTCGTATTTTTTCTTATAGTTGTGATTCACCCTATTTAAAAAAACGATTCAATTTTCTGTTTACTTCGAGGTTAGTTTGACGAATTTATCGCAACCTAATAATCAAGATACGTTACCCAATGCCCAACATCATTATGATGCGGCGGATATGGCAGACCAATTGAAGGTGATGCCAACCTTAGAAGCGCGTTTAACTACTATTTTAAACGAAATCAATGCGCTGCGTGACTTTCCGCAAGTTACCCTATTTAAACAACTGCTAGATACCTTGCGTAACCGCGCAAATGATGCTACGACCGCCAATGAACAGATGGCACTATTCGTTCGACTATTGCGCGGCAATCGTGTGTGGGCAGAAGGGTTTTGTGTGTTTATGCTTACCTTGATTAGTCGTTATCGTCAGGTGTCGCTATACACGGATTTGGGTATCTTGTCAGACGCTGGCTTTACTTCGCAATTTTTTGATTTGGTCGGTGAAAAGCTATTACCCTCTGTACCCGATGACCGCGATTTGATTGGCTTATTTAATGCGTTTTTTGCCACTCCAAAAACTCGCTACTGGGTGCGCTTAATCCATGAGCGCTGGTGGATTGAACTGATACTTATTCTTAAAGTACCTGCAGGCAAAGAAGCATTGGTGCAAGCGCTTGAAGCCAATGTGCTCAAAGCCATTACTATTTTAACTGCGCGTATCAACGGCATCGGGCTCAATGCTGATTTAATAAAGGCGTTTCCCAATCCGATTGACAATCAAGATACTTTTATTGCGCTAAATCGCGAAGTCGCTGAATTTGTCAGTCAATACCAGCTCAGCATGCAGCCAGGGGATGAACAAGCGATGCCCCAGCCTGAGGTGGATAGCAGTCAAATTTTAGTGTTGACCGACCAAGCGCGCACTATGATGCAAAACATCCGTCGCCGTATACATCGAACCGGTATTACTGTGCGTACCACCAATATGTTGGTGCGCCTTGAGCAAAGCCTGCAGCGTCTTGAATTGTTGGTGTCACTGCTATCTGACAACGATCATATCAAGAAAAAAACCATCATAGAGCTCATTAACACGTTGTATGAAGATTCATACCACCGCAGTAGTTTTAGATATTTATTTGGCATCAATACCGCGCTCTTGTCGCGCCGTGTGACTGAGACTGCCAGTAAGGTCGGCGAGCATTATATCAGTACCGATAAAGCGGGCTATCGCCGTATGTATAAAAAAGCAGCATTGGGTGGTCTACTCATCGGCTGTATGGCGACCCTTAAAATCCTAGGGAAATCCTTACCGCTGGCACCCTTTGGCGTGGCTTTTTTAAACAGTATGATTTACGGTCTTGGCTTTGTGGCAATTCATATCATTGGCGGTACAGTGGCGACCAAACAGCCTGCCATGACGGCTGCCGCGATTGCTTCAACCATCTCAGAGGTAAAAGGACGCAAAGCGGCACGATTTACCAAATTGACAGAATTGGTCGTTGATATCATGCGCACCCAGTTTATTGCCATTATGGGTAATATTTCAATTGCAATGCCGATTGCGCTACTGATTTCATCCATGTGGCTGTATGGACTGGGTCGTCCGTTAACATCGGAAGCTAGCGCAGAGCACTTGCTGCATGATCTCAACCCGTTTACCTCGCTTGCTATCTTTCATGCTGCGATTGCTGGGGTGTATCTGTATATTTCAGGATTGATTGCAGGCTATTACGATAATCTTGCGGTACACAACAAAATTGGTGAGCGTATCCGCAACCATCCTACCCTCAAACGGATGATGACACCTGTCACGTTATTGCGTTTTAGCGATTTTATCGAGCGCAATCTGGGTGCGATTATGAGTAACTTTTTATTCGGTTGCTTTTTGGGTAGCACGGCGACCATCGGTTATATTTTTGGCTTACCGCTCGATATTCGCCACATTGCCTTTGCGTCTGCCAACTTTATTCACGGAATTTTTAACATTTATGCCAACACGGGCGAATTTCCAGAAATCGGTATTATTTTGGTCAGTCTATTTGGGGTGATGGTCATCGGTATGATTAACTTGTTGGTGAGTTTTTCACTCGCCTTAATGACCGCCCTACGCGCTCGTAATGTGAAAGTCTTTGAGTGGAAATTCTTATTTGAATTGGTCACCTCGCATTTGATGACCCAACCCTCTGACTTTTTTATCCCACGTAAACAGCCGATGAACTATGCGCTCATCGATAGCGATGGTAATATTATCTATGATGATAAACCGATTGCAAACGATGGTAAAAATAGTAAAGGGCATAAAACCACCCTAACATCGCAGACAGAAGAACATCCGCATGCTACTACGCCCCATATCGACAATATCAGTCATACGGAAAAACTGACCGATGAAGAAATTGCAGAGAAAAAACAGGCAATTAAAGAAAAAGTGGTGCAAAAGGCGGTCGACAATATTACCCCAAATGACACGGCAAGCAAGCTACCCAAATAATTGATGAAACACTGAACACGATAGAAATATGATGACTTTTTCGCAAACTACAATGAATCAACCCGCGACCTCAATGAGTCCGACTCAATTGGCTCATCGGTTAAATGAGCTGTTAAAAATTAATGAATTCCAAGATTATTGTCCCAATGGTCTGCAAGTGGATGGTGGACAGCCGATACAGCACATCGTCACCGGTGTCACAGCCTCTGAGGCATTGATTGAACAAGCGATTGCGCACAACGCCCAAGCGATTTTGGTGCATCATGGCTATTTTTGGAAAGGTGAACCTGCGCCGTTAATTGGCATGAAAGGCAAGCGTATTCGTTTGTTGATGCAACATGGTATTTCCTTACTGGCTTATCATTTACCGTTAGACGCCCATCCCCAATTGGGCAATAACGCCCAATTAGCGCTAGCGCTAGGCTGGACTGATTTGTCACCGTTGTACCCTGACGAAAAACACCCGATTGGTAATATCGTGGATTTAGCAGCGCCGTTGTCGATTGCAGCTCTCACCAACAAACTATCGACTACCTTAAGCCGTCCGCCCCTACATATATCCGGCGGTAATCAAGTCATTTCGCGAATCGGTCTATGTACGGGTGGCGCACAGGATATGATTGAGCAAGCGGCACAAATGGGTTGTCAAGCCTATATCTCGGGTGAAGTATCAGAGCGAACCACTCACGTAGCGCGTGAGCTGGGTATTGATTATTTTGCCTGTGGACATCATGCCACCGAGCGAGGTGGTGTACTTGCATTAGGGAATTACGTCAAAGAAAATCTTGCTTTGACCGTTGATTTTGTCGATATCGATAATCCTGTGTAAAATCGGGCAATTTATTGACTAATTATTACCCGTTAATTGCATTTTAGCGGGTTTTTTACGCTTTTTATCATAAATTTGCCTTTCGTTACCGTCAACCAGATGACGCGTAACTTTAATTTCACTACAATACCCCCATTGTTTCATATAACTAACTGTATTGCCATGCAGTAAATATTGTTATTGTTTATTTATTTTATGCGTGCCATACGTTACCCTACGTTAAATTCTGTCTATAAGTGCTTGGGCTTATTAAACAATTTTTAATTTGCCAGCACTTACAAAAATTTTAACCCTTTTTCGGGTTGTACTTAATTATTATTTATTTCGATAATTCTCTACAATGGATAGGGATTTATCACCGTCCTAGGTATAAGGGGAGCCAACCTGTTTGGCTCTTTTTTTAGCGTTAAGTTATACCAAACCCAATAATTAAAGCACTGCCCAATGACGAGCAGTGAGCGACTTA
>NZ_DALZSV010000016.1:0-45014 GCF_032014955.1 Moraxella sp. CTOTU47724 | reverse complement strand
TTGATATCTGTGTCGCGTAAAGGAAAAACCACGACCTTAAATAAAAGCAATTATCTAAACCTCTTGCAAAACAACTGGTCAAAAGCAACGCGATATGGCTATGATATACAATTAAACAATGTGGTATCTAGCGGTAACCATGCCAAAGCAGATGCCATAACCACAGAAGTCATCGTCGAAAATAACGTGACGACACGTTTAGTAACAACTTCACGTATTACCTTTGCTGAAAGCGGTAACTCAGTGTTATTGTCCAGGGCTATTAGCCAACTTGTGATTGAAAAGCACTAATTTAGTGGTATTAAAAGTGGTGTTAAACAGGGTGGTGCAAAAGTTTTGTGCCACTTTTTTTATGGATTCTAGTATAATTTCAGCCAATATTTAATTTCACTGGCTTGAAATCACAGCCGTTTTTTTATTTATAATGTCAAATTTTAGCTTATATTCTTTCATAGTGTTACGCTATGAGATGGGTATATGTCCTACATCTAAATTGCAAAAAAGAGCTAGGAATTATCATGTTGCTTTCGATAAGCCATTCATCAAAAAAAACTATCAAACCATTAAGTTTAGCTATTTCCTCTATTATTTTGGCAGCCTGTAGCAGTGCGCCAACCAGCACCAACAGTCCAGCGGGTAAACCCATGATTGGATCATCCAGTCACAGCAAAAGCACGGTGCATAGCGCGCAAGAAAATGCAGCGCTACTGGACATGGATAGTTTGGATGAACTTGAAGGCCTGCTTGAAGCCACCGACATGACCATGGTAGAGAATAACGCTTTGTTGGTTCAGCGCTATGGTAATTTGTGGGATAGACTGCGCGTCAATTTTCGTATGAACTCCAACGTGTACGATCCGCGTATTGAAGCGCAGAAAAGTTGGTTTATTAGCCGCCAAGATTATCTAAACCGATTAACAGCGCGTGCTAGCCGCTATTTATACTACACAGTGCGCGAAGCTGAACGTCGCAATATCCCAACAGAACTGGCATTATTGCCTGTGATTGAAAGCTCTTATGACCCCAATGCCAATAGTAACGCGTCTGCTGCAGGGTTATGGCAGTTTATTCCAAGTACAGGTCGTATTTATGGGTTGAATCAAACCAGCACCTTTGATGGTCGACGCGATGTGATTGAGTCAACCCGTGCCGCTTATGACTTTTTGACGGCTTTGTATAACCAATTTGGTAGTTGGGAGTTGGCATTGGCATCGTACAATGCCGGTCCAGGCCGTGTCCAATCCGCGATTAATTATAATGCAGCACGTGGTCTACCAACGGATTATTGGTCGCTCAAATTACCCACTGAAACGATGAACTATGTCCCTCGGTTTTTGGCAGTGGCGCAAATTGTCAAAAATCCGAGCACCTACAATGTGTATTTACCCGCAATTGCGAACCGTCAGCATTTTAGAAGTGTCCCTGCCAATGTTGGCGTGAGCTTGCACGAAATTAGCAGCCTGACAGGCGTAAGCTACGATGAACTGCGCGCCCTAAATCCTGCGTTGATTGCAGGTACGGTAGATATGTCGGGCCCAAGCCGTATTTTGATTCCCAATGATCTCAATCAATCAATTGACCGTAAAATCACCCAATTACGCGGTAATGGTTATATGAGTCAACAAGGTTATTTGGCAAACAATAGCTATGTCACGCCTAAAACTGTTACACCGACTTATAACACACCGACCACAAACTCTGGCAACCAAACCCGAAATACAACCACAAGTCAGGGTGATTCACTCAGTGCCGCCAAACAAGCCTATAGCAAAAAAGAAACAGTTAACTTGCCATCCTCTAGCAGCGATTTGGCGGCGATGGCAACTAGTATGGTTAAAAACCAAACCACGACTTATATCGCCCCCATTCCTAGTACACCAAGCATCCAAAGCCGCAATACAGTAATCAAAGAACCACCGATTACCGCCACTGAGCAAAAAATAGTGACCGCTGAAATGCAGTCTACCAATACATTACCAACCACTTCAGCCGTTGTTACTGCCAACAACACCGTGGTGCAAGAGCCGCCTTTATCCAATCAAGAGCGTAACTTGATTGCTAAAGAAATTGAAAAAACCGCACCACAAGTAGAGCAAGCGATTAACCCTACCGATGGTAATATCAAGCTCAATGCTATTCAGACTCAGCAATCTGTGCTAGAAGCCAAAGGCGAAACCAAAAAACTCAGTTACGAAGAACCGCCAGTGGTGTTGCCAAAAGAGGTCAAAATTACCCAAGCGTCGAGCTTAAATGGCAAAGTCCCAAGCACGGCGCAAGCGACCACGAGCAAATCCAATACCACCAGTGAAAGCAAAGCTGTCACAGTTAGCAAGCAAGCTGCCAAAAAACGTCCAAGTGGCACACGCAGCACCTATCAAGTCAAAGCTGGCGACACCTTGGCAAATATCGCCAGTCGCATGGGTGTAAATTGGCGAGATATCGCTGAATGGAACCAAATTGACCCAAATGCTGCCTTGCTAGCAGGTTCAACACTTTACTTATACAACGCCAAGCCTATCGAACCCAAAGTAGCAGAATCGCCAAAACGTAAAGCCAATAGCTATATCGTGCAAGCGGGGGATACCTTGACAGGCATCGCCGACAAGTTTGATCTAAATGTCAGTGAGTTAGCAAAATTCAATAATTTACCAGTCACTTATCAAGTGCGTACCAACCAAAACTTGTGGTTAATTCCAGACAAAATGCCAGAGCCGCCAGTGGCACAGCCCGCAGCGCAAAAGCCTGCCCCTGCTAGAGCTGAAGTGCAACCGGTATCAAGTCGTTATACGGTTCAGACGGGTGATACCTTGTCGGGTATCGCTGATCGACTGTCCGTATCGCCCAAAGACATTGCCGATGTCAACGGTTTTAACACCAATTATCGTGTGCAAAAAGGACAAGTCATCATCGTGCCTGTCACAGTTGAAAAGGTCAAATATGCGCTAGCTGGCAAATCGATTAACTACACGGTACGTCCAGGTGATAGCTTAGGTAGCGTCGCCAATAACTTTGATTTAACGGTAGCAGACTTGGCCAAAGCCAATTATCTAAAACCGACTGCAAATTTAATTCAGGGGCAAAAACTGGTTATTCCTCAAGCAGGATTGGGTACGGTGGCTAGCGTGACAGCGACCCGCGAACCGATGAGCAAGCAGGACTCTGCAAAACCAGAGAGCAAAAAAGAAACAAAAAAAGAGACCAAAACAGCCAAAGATACCCAATCAGAGGATGATAACAAGCCAGCGTCAAAACCAGTAAGCAAATATAGCCGTGGTGATACGCAAAGCTACCAAGTAAAATCTGGTGATAGCCTGACAAACTTGAGTGCAAAATATGGCGTTTCCAAAAGCGAACTTGCCGCTTTAAATAACTTAAAAGGTAATGAGTCGTTATTGATTGGTCAAAACATCAAAATCCCGAAAACCACAACAACCTATAAAGTCAAAGCAGGCGAAGGCTTAATTTCTTTGGCAGGACGCTTTGGCATCAGCCCTAAAGAACTGGCTAGCTTAAATAACTTGTCACCAACGGCCTCGCTAAAAGTGGGTCAAATCATTACGGTGCCAAAATAGGTTAACTATAGTTTATAAAATAAGAAAACCACTATGTAAAAATAGTGGTTTTTTACTTAAGTTTTTGCCCGGTTTTATAGTTTAGTTTTTATACTTAGCAAGGAAATTATAAGGCAATAAAAAAGCGTATTTAATTAAAAATACGCCTTTTTTAGATATAGGGTTAATTAGTTAACCATATCTTTTAAACTTTTACCTGCTTTAAAGCTTGGCACTTTGCTTGCTGGAATTTGAATTTCTTCTTTAGTCTGTGGGTTACGACCTGTACGTGCTTGGCGTTCTTTCACGCTAAACGTACCAAAGCCAACCAGTGACACGGTATCATTGGCTTTCATTGCTTCGCCAATCGTTGCAATAAAGGCATTTAATGCTTCAGTTGATTGGGCTTTAGAAAGACCACTTTTTTTAGCAATGCTATCAACTAATTCTGACTTATTCATAAGAATATCCTTCAAATTTTTAGGGATGAAAATAAACGTTATATATACAAAGCACACGCTTGGCAATTAATTAGGCTCAAAGCCTTAAGTATCAAGTGCTGCATAAGTAATTATGATTCGATTATAAGTAAACTCCAACGGCTTCACAAGCAGTTTAATCATAATTTCTGTGGAATTAAGCATTGATTAACGTGTTTTTGCAAAATATAGCGGTTGGCACACCAAACGATAACATTTTATTTCAACAAAAACCGCTAAAAATTGATATATACAGCTATAGTGAATAAAAGTGGCTAAAAATCAATCTCGCAATGATTTCTTGACTAATATTCAGCGACTGACAGTATTTTATACCAGACTTACAATAATTAATGTTATTAACACCCTTTTAAAGCTACACTATCGACAAATTACAAAACCCATATTTGATTAATTTTGTGGAAATTTAATGAACGATAATTTTCAAACTTCGACCAATGCCCCAAGCAATATAGCCACGACAGCGCTCAATGTGGTATTAGTGATTATTGAAACCTTGCTGACCCTGTTGCTACGTTTTGATGCCGATCTTCGTAAGGTTGTCTATCCTTTAGCCACTACCAATACTGTCGTTCATATTCACGCTTATATCCCAAACGTCACTTTTTATATGACTTTTACCGTTAACGGCATTTTGTTAGACAGTCAATTACAGCCTTCTCAGCAGGTCGACGTGACCATCAATGGCTTTACTTGGCAAATCGCCCAGAATTTATTTACCAATCAGCCCAAAGCCATCGAGCAGCTACAAATCCGCGGCGAAGCACAAAAGACGGCAGAGGTGAAGGCTTTTTTACATCAAATTGGTATCAATCAGCTATTACAAGTCATCACAAAAGCAGTCAAAGGCGATAAAGACAAGCAAAAAGTCAAAAAACCTATCAAAACCGATGCTGACTATAAACAACAAGTTGAGGCACTCAATAGCCAAGTCAACGCCGCAAATCTACAAAAAACAGCGCTTGAAGCACAAATTTTAGAATTAAACAGTAAAAATAAATGGATGAAACGCGCGGCAATTGCATTTTTTGTATTATTCATCATTTGTGCGATTGGCTGGGTGGTAAAGTAACACCCATTCCCTTATATTGCTTTGATAAAAAAATTGCTTTGATAAAAAATCGCTTATCATTGAGTAAATAAATCTGAGAAATAAATAAATCCGAGTGTTTTAGTAAGAATTAATCTTGACTAAAAGACTCGGATTTTTATATAATAGTCATACCAACCATAAAACGTGTTTTCACAGCTTACTGTGCTTGAACAGATTTAAATTTTTAACTTAAGTGGGGCTACTATGCGATTGACAACCCGAGGACGCTATGCAGTGACAGCGCTGCTAGATTTGGCATTGCAAGAGCAAAAACATGAATTGGCTGTGTCATTGTCTGATATCGCAAAACGTCAAGAGATTTCTATTTCTTATCTTGAGCAGTTATTTTCAAAGCTGCGTAAAAAAGGGTTGGTGGTAAGCACTCGCGGTGCGTCAGGCGGTTATCATATTGCCAAACCCATCAATGAAATCTCGATTATGACCATTATTTCAGCCGTTGATGAGTCGGTGGATGCTAGAGCTTGCGAAGGTAAGGGCAACTGCCAAGATGGCGCCATGTGTTTAACCCATGATTTATGGAATGGATTGTCTGAGCAAATTGAAAACTATTTGTCCACGGTGACACTAGATACGCTTATTAATCGTCAAATTATCCGTGAAATTTCTGAGCGTCAAATTTTGATGGTAGAAGATATGCAGCATAGGAAACAATCTGCGGTAAACCCGATGACAGAGGCACCTGTATCGCAACGAGCAAAGCATAGCACCGCTAAAGTTAGTAACATTAGTAACAATCATTCATTAGCTGATAACAGCAAAACCTTAAAACAGAATTCTGGGGAGAATTTGTTAGCATGAATAAATTAGTCTATTTAGATTATGCCGCGACCACACCAATTGATGAGCAAGTCGCCCAAAAGATGATGAAATACATGACCTTTGATGGCGTGTTTGGTAATCCTGCCTCGCGTTCGCATGGGTTTGGTTGGCAAGCTGAGGAAGCGGTTGAAACTGCCCGTGAGCAAATCGCAGAATTAATCAACGCCGATTCACGTGAAATTGTCTTTACTTCAGGGGCTACTGAGTCAAACAATTTGGCGATTAAAGGCGCCGCACAATTTTATAGTGGTAAAGGCAAACATATTATTACCAGTAAAATTGAACACAAAGCCGTGCTAGACGTCTGCCGCGAGTTAGAAACAGAAGGTTTTGAAATCACTTATCTAGACCCACAGCCAAAGACAGGTCTGATCACGGTTGACCAAGTCAAAGACGCTATTCGTGAAGATACTATTTTAGTGTCCCTAATGATGGTTAACAACGAACTTGGTACCTTAACAGATGTTGCGGCGATTGGTGAAATCACCCGTGAAAAAGGTATTATTTTTCATGTCGATGCGGCACAAGCAGCCGGTAAAACCCCGATTGATTTAGAACAATTAAAAGTTGATTTGATGAGTTTTTCTGCCCATAAAATTTATGGTCCCAAAGGTATTGGTGCTCTATATGTTCGCCGTAAACCCCGTGTGCGCCTAAAATCACAAATGCAAGGTGGTGGTCATGAGCGTGGTATGCGTTCAGGTACTCTGGCAACGCATCAGATCGTGGGGATGGGTGAAGCCTTTGCCATTGCCGGCAAACGTATGGCAGAAGATGAAGCCAGACTGACAAAACTGCGTCAACGTCTTTGGGATGGCTTAAAAGAGCTTGATGAAATTTATCTTAATGGTGATATGAATCACAGTATTCCAAATATCGTCAACATCAGCTTTAACTTTGTAGAAGGCGAGTCCTTGATGATGTCATTGAAAGATTTTGCCGTGTCATCTGGTTCTGCTTGTACGTCAGCAACGCTTGAGCCTTCCTACGTATTACGCGCGCTTGGATTGTCAGATGAGCTTGCTCACAGTTCAATTCGTTTTAGTTTGGGTCGCTATACGACCGAAGAAGATGTTGATCATGCGATTGCTGAGATGCGAACTGCGGTTGAAAAATTACGCGCTTTATCACCGCTTTGGGATATGTATAAAGAAGGCGTTGATTTAAATAGTGTGGAATGGAACGAACATTAATTTGTATTAAAAATTAATTTCCATTAAAAATTTATTTAATTTAATAATTAAAGATTAGTCAGTTACGTTTGACGTAACCAGCCAAAAGGAAAATGAAATGGCCTACAGTGATAAAGTGCTTGACCATTATGAAAATCCACGCAATGTGGGAAACTTAGATAAAGATGCCAAAAATGTCGGTACCGGTATGGTTGGCGCGCCAGCGTGTGGTGATGTGATGCGCCTGCAAATCCAAGTGGGTGATAACGGTATCATTGAAGATGCGCGCTTTAAAACCTATGGCTGTGGTTCAGCCATTGCCTCAAGCTCATTGGTTACAGAATGGCTTAAAGGCAAAACCCTGGATGAAGCTAGCACGATTAAAAACAAAGATATCGCTGAAGAATTGGCACTGCCGCCTGTTAAAGTGCACTGCTCAGTGCTGGCAGAAGACGCCATTAAAGCAGCGATTGAAGATTATAAATCCAAAGCTGAAGCTTGATTGATTTCACGATTGTCACAGTCTTATTGATTCATCCTCAATAAGACTGTGTGTGAGTCGCTCAAAGTGACTGGCCTAAAGATTGAAATGATTGCAGATTGACATGAGTAGATGGGGTAGTAAAGTGATTGAATTATCAAACGATGCAGCTGAACATGTACGCGAGTTTTTGCAAAACCGTGGTCATGGCGAAGGTATCCGTGTGGGTATCCGTACCGCAGGTTGTTCTGGCTTAGCTTATGTGCTGGAATTTGTCGATGAGCCAGACCCTAATGACCAACGTTTTGAAAGCAACGGGGTTAGTGTATTTGTCGATCCAAAAAGCTTAGTTTATCTTAATGGTTTGAAAATGGATTTTGTCAAAGAAGGTCTCAATGAAGGCTTTAAATTTAGTAATCCAAACCAAAAAGGTGAGTGTGGCTGTGGTGAATCTTTCACCGTTTAGTTTTTAATATTTTTTTTGTCAGTATAGTGATGGCTCGGTAGGGGAAGTTGAAAATGGTTAATTATTTTGAATTGATGAATGTACCCCAACAATATCAAATTGATATCGCCAAACTTCAGCAGACCCTTCGCCAACTTCAATCTAAGTTCCATCCTGACAACAATCTTGATGCGTCTGTAGCTGAGCAAAACCTTTCGCTATCTGCTAATACCGATGGTTTTTTGCGTGAATCAATCGCCAAATTATCCGCACTAAAGCCTGAGCAAGCGTCTGCTATTATTAATGAAGCCTATAATACGCTTAAAAACCCCGACTCTCGCGCGTCACATTTATTGGCACTCAAAGGCATTTCACAATCTATTAATCAGCCGATTCGTGATTTGGACTTTTTAGACGATGCCATGTCATTTCGCATCGATTTAGACGATGCTGATAGCCAAAGTATTACCTTGCTCAGCAAAAAACTTACCGAATGGCTAAATAATTATCAACTTGCCTTTGACGAAGTTTATCAAAAAATTGATAATTCAACTGTAGCTGAGGCTAATGATGATGCCTTAACCAAACAGGCGATAGATATCATTCAAAAAATGCAGTTTTTGGTTAAACTGCAAGCAGATGTAGCAAAAACCACCGATGAATTAGCCCAGCAGAATTTTGATAATGATGACGATCTCTACGTGTAAATCATGATTAAAGGGTAAGTTGTCATAGCGTTGGTTAATTTATTTGGTTTATCATATTTTTAATTTATAATACCATCCGTTTTGACTTTCAATAAAGATACAACCTAAGCTAAAGATATAACCTAGGCTGGTTTTATTTTCAAATTATTTTTTCTATTTTTAATTGGTCCAATTTATGTCGTTATTACAAATCGCTGAACCCAATCAAAGTGCCAAGCCCCATGCGCATCGTTTTGCTTTAGGAATTGATTTAGGAACCACGCGCTCACTGGTAGCGGTAGTCCGTTCAGGCGAGCCACAAGTGATTGGCGATAAAGTTAGTGAGTGTCAATCTAGTGACAATAACGCCAATGACGACAGTCAAATTGCTAATCAGGTAAAAGGTATCGATTGCCAAAAGCTTTTACCCTCGGTGGTGTATTTTGGCTTAGATGACAATGGCAATCCAGAAACTTTGGTAGGTAGTCATGCTGAAGCCATGGCAGAACAAGCACCAAATCATACTGTACGCTCGGTCAAACGGTTTATGGGTCGAAGCATCAAGGATATTAAGTTCAATCATCCCTATGAATTAGTCGGTGATGTGGATGTCATGCCAAGTATCCAAACCCCACAAGGTGCTAAAAACCCTGTTGAAGTATCAAGTATCCTGTTAAAACATCTGTATGATCGGGCAAAATTGGCGTTACCTGACAATAGTATTGTGGGTGCGGTGATTACGGTGCCGGCTTATTTTGATGAAGCACAGCGCCAAGCCACCAAAGATGCGGCTAAATTGGCAGGCATTCATGTGATTCGCTTATTAAACGAGCCGACGGCTGCCGCGATGGCGTATGGGCTGAACCAAGCACAAGACGAAGCGTATCATCTCATTTATGATTTGGGTGGGGGCACGTTTGACGTATCGGTGTTAAAGCTCAATCACGGTGTGTACGAAGTGCTGGCAACGGGTGGCAATAGCGCACTGGGTGGCGATGATATTGACCGCCTGATTGCTAATTGGCTCATTCAACAAACAGGCTTGAATCCATCAACCATTGATAACCATCAAAAACAACTGCTAAACGTACAGGCTCGCACGCTTAAAGAGCAGTTGTCAAAAACAGACCAAGTGACTGCCGAACTTTCAATCAGCGGTCAAACTTTTGACATTGTGTTAACCCAAAGCAATCTTCGTCAAATCATCCAGCCTGTGACTGACCGCACATTAGCGGTTTGTGCGCAAGTACTACGTGATGCTGGACTTGAAACGTCCCAGCTTGATGAAGTGGTATTGGTAGGTGGTTCGACACGAATGCCATTGATTCAGCAAATCGTGGCAGAAACGTTTAATCAGCCGCCACTGTCACGCATCAATCCAGATGAAGTCGTTGCGTTGGGCGCAGCCAAATATGCCGACCAATTAATCGGACAACAGCAAAATACGGTGTTGCTGCTTGATGTCACGCCTTTATCCTTGGGGCTTGAGACCATGGGTGGTCTTACCGAAGTGATTATTCCGCGTAACACGCCCATTCCTGTGACGCGCAAACAGGTATTTACAACCTATCAAGATAACCAAAATGGTATGATTATCCATGTGGTACAAGGTGAACGCGATACAGTGGCTGACAACCGCTCGTTAGGGCAGTTTAAACTGACTGATATTCCAGCGATGAAAGCAGGGTTGGCGCGTATCGAAGTCACTTTTCAAATTGATGCTAATGGCCAATTAACCGTTTGGGCTAAAGAGTTAACAACGGGCAAAGCAAGCCAAATTCAAGTCAAGCCGTCTTATGGATTGTCAGAAGATGAGCAGGAAAAACTGCTCAAAGCAGGCTTTGATTTTGCCATGCAAGATCGATTGCAGCGTAGCTTGATTGAAAGTCGAGTAGAAGCAAAACGAGAATTATTGGCGCTAGCATCCGCGCTTGCAGAATTTGGCTTTTTGTTAAGCGATGAGCAGAAGAATACGCTGCAAGCCTCGATGGCTGATGTTCAACAGGCGATTGATGGTGCTGAACAAGCCCAGCTAGAAACAGCGAGCGCGCAGCTAAAAGTTCATAGTGATGATTTTGCTGCACTTATCATGAACCAAGCGGTCAATGAAACCATGAAAGGCACTTCAACCGCGGATTGGTCAAATTAATTTTGAATACATAAGACTATTAATCGTTAAGAGATTGCTATGCCAAAAATTACTGTATTACCGCATCACCAAATTTGCCCTACTGGCGCAGAGATTGAACTCAATGAAGGCGATAATCTATGCCGTGGTTTGCTAGAAAAAGGCGTGAAAATTGAGCATGCTTGTGATATGTCAAAAGCTTGTACTACTTGCCATGTTATCGTGCGAAAAGGGTTTAATAGCTTGGAGGAAATGGATGATATCGAAGCTGATTTGCTAGATCGCGCTTGGGGGCTAGAGCCAGATTCAAGACTGTCTTGCCAAGTCATCATCGAAGATCAAGATTTGACCATTGAAATTCCAAAATATACCATCAATCACGCCTCTGAAAATCATTAATACCAACCAATAAAAAAAGGCTTACTAATCATCGTTAGTAAGCCTTTTTTGATGGCGCTACGTATCGTTAAATACTCGTTATTGCTAGAACAAGGCGCTGACTCATTCAGCGCATATTTATTCACAGCATATTATGGCGCAGCAGTCTGCGGTTTAACCGTGACTTTAGTGATGGATTTTAGGTATGCTAAATAATCCTCAAACTGAGACTGACCGATATTTTCGCGCACGATTTGGGCAGTTTGTTGTTTGACTTGTGGCGTGATTTGGGCGTTATCATTGCTGATAACACCACCCACAATCACGCTCGCACCCGATACAGTCGGCCGCGTCATGACCGCTAGTTGATTGTTAACAGCAGGTTGACTAAATGCCACACCACGCTCGTCATCGCTGAGTTTGCTGTCTTGACGAGTCACAATCCCCAAATCTTGGAATGGGGCACCCGCCGCCGCAATTGAATTGGCTTGTTTGACTTTGGCAGCGATGGCATTGGCCTCTGCCACTGCTAAACTTTTTGCTTTCTCTTCAATAAGTTTGGCTTTAATAACCGGCTCGGCTTCGGCTTGTGTCATGAGTTTGCTAGTGCGGTGATTGGTTGATTGTAACCATACCACTTTATCAGAGACATCTATGCCGACTGATACACTGCCTTCTTGCAGCGCGAGTGGCTCAAATGCCGCCGCTACAATGGCAGGTTGACTCAGTGCAGACGAGTTATTGGTTTTAGGATAATTTTTAATCGATTTGGCGGTTAATTTATAGCGATTGGCAAGCTCGGTGATAGTAGCGCCAGCAACTGCGTCATTATTGATTTTACCAATCAAATCTTGATAGGCGGCTTCACGCTTTTGCGCCATCACTTGTTCGGTTAACACAGGCGTCAAGCTTTCAATGGTTGGTGGGGTTTGACCATTGATTTTTACCAATTTGAATAAATGATAGCCATAGTTGGTTTTGATGGGGCTCGTGACTTGACCGACTTTTAGGGTCTTGATTTGGGTCATGATGGAATCATAATCATTGGGGAACATCGATTGGGTAATCGGACCGATATTGCCGCCATCGTTTTTACTGCCTTCATCTTGCGAGTACTGTTTGGCAAGCGCCGCAAAATCCGCTTGATTGGCATCAAGTTTACTTTTTAATGAGGTTAAGGTGGCTTGTGCTTGACCGCCATTCATCAAAATCATTGCCAATTCGTATTCGGTCTGGTTGTTACTATTTTTCAAATAGGTTTGATATTGTTGCTGCAATTCCTGCGCCGTTGGGGCAGCAACAGGCAGGGCATTTTTATTGAGTTCTAAATAAGTTAAATCCACCATGTCACTAGATTTAAGTGTCGCTTGGTTTTTTTGATAATAACTTGCAATCTCTTGCGGCGTCACTTGTACCTGCGGCGCAAAGCTGTGCCAGTCCAAACGTAGCACTTGCACAGGGCGCGACTCAGACTGCATTGACATAAGTTTATCAATGCTTCCTTGCGCAAAAATCCCTGTATTAATGATACCGCGGCTAAAGGCAGTCACCAACAAGTCTTGACGAACTGAATCAAATAATTGCTCTTTGGTCATGCCGCGACTGGTTAAATAGCTAGCAAACAACTCATTAGAAAATTTTCCGCTGGCGTCTTGAAAGGTTTTTTCTGCCATCAACATTTGGGTGATAGTCGCATCGGACACTGTAAAACCAAGCTTGTTGGCTTGGTTGATAATCAAATAGCGGTCAATCAAATTGTGCAGCATCTGCTCACGTAATTTATCGCTATTAAGTAGACTTGCATCGCCATTCACTTGCTCAAGCAAGGTTTCGCGGCGATTGTTAATCATGGTTTGCAAGGTAGCATTATCGATATTTAACTCTGCAACTTTGGCGACAGCATTGGGGTCATCTCCGCTACGGACAATTGACTCAAAACCCGTGATGGCTAAAGGAAGTAAAAAAAGAACGAGCAAGGCTTTGCCCATCCAACCTTTCAAAAAATTGCGTAAAGATTCCATATTGCTCACTTGCAGTTTAGATGGATTTATTAAGGACAACTAATCAGGCTAAATAATCAAATCAAACACGATATTATAGGGGAACTGTCCACCAAAATCATTATCTTTCATCAAGTTGGGTAGACAGTTTTAAGATATAGCAAAATAGTAAAAAGGCAGCTTATTAGCAATTTATAAATTTTTAGATAACGCGTTATAAATTCTTAGATAGCTCGGAAATAATAGCGTCAAGGATTTTGAGTCTTGCGCTATATTTATCATCGGTGGCAATCACATACCAAGGGCGTTTTTTATGGTGGGTTAAATGAATCATGTCGGAAGCGGCTTGCACGTACTCATGCCATTTGGCGCGGTTACGCCAATCATCATCGGTAATTTTAAACTGCTTATTGGGCGTCTCTTCACGCGCTTTAAAGCGTTTAAGTTCTTCTTCTTCACTGATAGCGAGCCAAAATTTGACCACAATGGCATTGCTCTGTACCAAGTCGTTTTCAAAGCGATTGATTTCGTCATAAGCACGTTGCCAGTCTGCCTCTTTTGCAAAGCCCTCAATACGCTCAACGAGTACCCGACCATACCAACTACGGTCAAAAATGGTCACTCGGCTATTATGCAGGCGTTGTTTAAGTAAGGCGACGCATTTATTGCGTTTGAATTTTTGCGATAAATACACTATATCCACATCTGCCATTTCATCATGGGGCAGGCGCGTCCAAAAACGCCACAGATAGGCGTGTTTTAATTCATCTTCGGTTGGTGCAGAGATAGCGTGGATGGTAAATTCACGCGGGTCGAGTGGGGCAATGATGCGGCGTATCGCACCGCCTTTGCCTGCCGCATCCATACCTTCAAAGACAAAGATGATATGGCGCTGACCTCGCTCACGAATCAGTTCAGCGAGTATATGTTGTTTGCTATGTAGTTGTTTTTTATAGTCTGCTTTTGCTAATGCTTGGGATTGGACGCTAACCAACTCATTAATCAGAGGGGTGGGTTTAAAAGGCAGCGGGTTGGGTTTAACAGGATTTTCGTCCGTTTTAAGGTGAACCGATTTATCAGTTTTTGCTCGGTTGTCTTGGTCATCATCGGCTGCAGCTAGTTGGTTCATGGTTTGCAGCGCTGCTAATACAACATTCGCAAATTGGATGTTTGAGGCATCAATATCCTGTCCATCTATGTGGTGCCAGCTTGATTGTAACCCCATCAGTCTGCTGCTAAAGCGTTTGAAACGTTTCACGTCTTTTTTTCGAAACCAATCTAAATGGTACAACTGCTCAGGGTCAGGCTCTTCATCGGTCAAGCGTTTTTTTAGCGTTTTATTATCGACCCAAAACCAGCACTTGACGATATCGGTGTTGTTATTGACCAAATCTTGTTCAAACGCCTCAATGTCTTCAATCATTTGCTGTAAGCGCTGTTCATCTATATCATCACCACAGTCAAACACATAACGAATCAAGTCAGCGTACCAGTTGCCAAAATACACCGCAATCTCACCCTTTCTAGGCAGTTGCCATGTGTGACGTTGCCAAATAGGTTGGTAGCGGCTAGGATGCTGTCCCATGGTGGCGTGAACCTTGATATAGCGTGCGTCCATCCATTCGGTTAGCGCTTTGACCGCTTCGCCTTTGCCTGAATTTTCCATACCATTCACCAAGATTAGTAGCCCGCGCGAGTTTTTGCCAGCCCGTTGCTCGCGTAGGGTGGTTTGCGCGGTAATCAGGTCAAAACTTAATTGGTCTTCAAGCGTTAAAGATGAGGTGTTTTTTTCAAGTTTGGTTACTTTATCGGTGGGTTTAGAAGCGGCTATATCGTTGTTTTTGGAATTGCTGGTGCTGTGTATTGCCATGTGTCCTGCTTAGGGGAATACCCGAAATGATAGGGATGAAGTTTTTATTTTTCTAAAAGATAGCAGTTAAAGCACAGTTGAACAATTTACGATTTGTATTTTTGGTGGATTTACATTAAGGTAATGCGGCACAAAACTTCATTTTACTGTGGGTTTATACAATGGATAAACTGCAGTTTCTCTGTTTTGAATTTAAAAATTTTGCAAAAAAATCGAGGCCCTATGAGCAGCTTAAGCCAATTAGAACAAGATTTAAAACAATTTCGCGCCCTTCCATACCACAGCGATACCCAGTTAGCGCAAAAACTCAGTGAAGTACAAGCCTGGCAACGCGGTCGTATTCATAAAACCCACCAAGCGTTATTTGCCAGCGCCAACAACCAAGCCATGGGGGAATTTTTAATTGACCAACTATATGGGGGCGAAAAATTCAATGTGCTCGCTGAACAGCTAGAGCGCATGGTGCAAAAGGCTGAAAAACTAGAAAAATTTATCCCTGCCAATGCCGTGAGCACAGGCGCAGCCGGTATCATCGAAGCGATTAACGCCATTAAGCTTGATTTACAACTTGCTCAATATTTACAAGAGAATAATTTATCCGTGGATGAGCCATCCATGATTAAAGCCTATCAGTCCGTGAACGCAGAGTCGGCAAGACGCCAGCAGATTGCTGACCTCAAACAAATGTGCTATCGCACAGACAAATATCTTAAATCATTTATCTTACAAAAAGCATTTTCACTTGCCAAAGGCACAGCGTACAAAAAAGGCTTTCAGCCGTTATATGACTTTATCGCCGAAGGCTTTGCTGCCATCAAACCGATTAAAAGTATTGGTGCCTTTATCGAGCCATTTTGTGAAAAAGAGTTGCAAATCATTACCAATGTGCATGCTGGCAAAGAACATCCTTTTGATGTTTAGTGATAAAATAGAAAAAAATTTGCACGAACTTTGCGCTTTTAACTTTGCCAATTTTTGATTGGCGATGACCTCACTAGGAAACCACATGAACGACAATAACCATAATTCAATCCAAGACAGCTTGGTTAAAGACAGCATCCAAGCCAATGACAAACTCAATAGCCAAGTACAACAGTCACTGACAGCTGACACCACCATCAACCGTCAATTTACTGGCACAGCTGATTTGCCAGAATCCGTGCCGCAAGGTCAGCAGCTCACTCGCCCTGCATCCGCTACCCCAACTGACGCTATCCCCAATGAGTCGTCAGCGCAATCAACTAGCGGTTTTGATAAGTCGGCTATCTACAATCCGCACACTGCAGCCACTGATGGCAATGAAGAAACCCATTTTGGCTACAAAACCGTGAAAAAAGCTGAAAAACAAGAAAAAGTAGCAGAAGTGTTTACCTCTGTTGCCAAAAAATACGACATCATGAATGATTTAATGTCACTGGGTATTCATCGTCTGTGGAAACGCTATGCCATAAGCCTAACGGGCGTGCGTGCAGGTCAACGGGTGCTAGATATCGCAGGCGGCACAGGTGACTTGGCAAAAGCCTTTAGTAAAGAGGTGGGTCGCACAGGTCATGTGGTATTGGCCGATATCAATGAAGCGATGCTAGAGGTCGGTCGTGAGCGTCTGCTCAATGCAGGCTGTAGTAACGTCGATTTTGTACTCGCCAATGCTGAGACGCTGGCACCATTTGATGATGAAAGTTTTGATTTGGTGACAATTAGCTTTGGGCTACGCAACGTCACCGACAAAGACGCGGCACTGCGCTCAATGTATCGGGTGCTCAAAAAAGGCGGACGTCTGCTGATTTTAGAATTTTCAAAACCTGTGTTTGAGCCATTTGGTAAAGTCTATGATTTGTATTCATTTACCGCATTGCCACTCATGGGTAAATTGGTGGCGAATGACAGCGAAAGTTATCAGTATTTGGCAGAGTCTATCCGTATGCATCCAGACCAACGCACCCTAAAAGGCATGATGGAAGACGCAGGGTTTGTCAATTGTGACTATAACAACCTAACAGGCGGTATCGTGGCGGTACATCGTGGGTTTAAAAAGTAACTGATGACGAAGAATATAATAGCTCACTGAAATTTATATACTAAAAGAGAATCAGATGTTTATTGTATTACTACTCGCAGGCATTGAAAAAGTGGTTAATCTAGCGATTGCCACTGACCCCATCACCCAAACAGGGTTACAACCGTTATCGGGTAAAGTTTTGCGCCTAGTGATGGCAGAGCCAGCCATTGAATTTGATACGATTTTTAATGATGACCATATCCGCTTTGAACCTGTGACGGTTGATGTTTTTGAACCTAAGGGTAGCGCTGTGGTTAGCAAACCTGATTGTATTGTCAAGGTAGACAACCCTGTGCATTTGCTCAATTTGATGGGTGAACCACAAGGCAATCTGCCGATTGAGGGCGATTATAAAGTGCTGATGCAAGTCAAACAATTAGTCGCTGGGTTTGACCCTGATATCATTGGTAAACTGCAACCTCTGATTGGTCTACCCATGGCAAGTCAATTGTCTAATCTGTTATCCAACCTAAAAGGCACAATCACTGCACCTGCCAAAGAGATGTTTGCCGATATTGCCAATATCAGAGAGTGGAAAACCAACGGTGCAAGTACTGATGCCAATGCAGGCAATGAGTTAAAACAACAGCTGCTAAAACTGCGGGCGGATATTGAACGTGAACAAGCCAGACTCGATGCCATCAAGCAACAGCAAGCGGCTTTATTGGAAAAGTAGATTGCAAAAGTAAATTTATTGCAAAATTCGCTTTTGCACAATCAAAATGACGGGTTAAATCCCCGTCTTTTTTTTAACCATTAAAAAATTGCTTATATCATGCTAGAATTCCCACCATTGATAAGCTTTCTAACGAGTTGCCAACGTGTTACTAAATCATCGCAAACGTCTTTTACAACTGTGGCGCATTGCCGCTCATTATCGTGTTGATACGCATCTACCTATTGAAGAGACACCGCAGCTTGAGCCCATTGCCAAACTTATCCGTATGCACCCTGCCAGCTATTTTCAAAAACCTCATCCAGACGGGGTCAGGCTGGCGCTTGAAGAGATGGGCACGCTGTTTTTAAAATTAGGGCAGCTGCTTTCCACCCGTCGTGATTTGGTCACCCCTGAGATTATTGAGCAGTTGGTGCACCTGCAAGACAGGGTAAAACCCTTTAGTGTCGATACGGTTATCAAGCAAATTGAACAATCGACAAAAAAAGGCGGTTTGGGGCAACCTATCAATCAGCTATTTGCTAGATTCGATGGCACACCGTTAGCGGCGGCATCCATCGCGCAAGTACACACCGCACGCCTGCATGATGGGCGTGAAGTGGTAGTCAAAGTAGTTCGCCCAACTATCCGTGAACAGATTATTGAAGATTTTGAATTATTGCGCGATTTGGCAGGGTGGGCGTCAGCACGGATTGAAGCGGCGCGTGCCGTACATATTATCGATATCGTTGAAGATTATCGGCAAGTCTTGCTCAATGAGCTTGATTTAACCCTTGAAGCTGCCAATACCACCCAAATGCGCAACAACTTTTTGGGTTCATCGATGATGTATGTGCCTGAAGTGTATCAAGCCAGCAAAAACATCATGGTGATGGAGCGCATTGTTGGGGTGCCGATTTCGCAAACCCAAGTATTTGATGCGCTTGGATATGATAGGGCGGCACTTGCGGCAAAAGGATTAACGATTTTTTTCACCCAAGTATTTCGGGATAATTTCTTCCATGCCGATATGCACCCTGGCAATGTGTTTGTTGAAACGCTGCCAGCCGATACCCCAAATCCCAATCCCCGCTACATCGCCCTTGATTGCTCAATCGTAGGCGAGCTATCTAAAGCTGACCAAATGATTGTGGCGAGGCTTTTATTATCGGTGATGAACAATAACTTTACCGGTCTAGTGGATATTATTGCGCGGGCAGGCTGGATTCCACCCAATACCGATAAATACGCCCTCATGCGCGATATGCGCCGCACCGTGTCACCGATGATTAGTAAGCCAATCAACGACATTGATTTTGCAGGTGTGCTCATGTCGGTACTCGATATTGCGCGTCGCTATCATTTGGATATACCGCCGCAATTAATGTTGCTACTTAAAACGCTAGTGCATGTGGAGGGTCTAGGACGGGATTTATACCCTGAGCTTGATATTTGGTCGCTCGCCAAACCGATTTTGACAGGCTGGGTGAAGCAGCAATTTGACCCGATGCAAAAAATTGGCGAGCTACGCAAGCAATTACCTGAACTGTTACTGAGTCTCAATGACATGCCACAATTGCTGGATAACAGTTTGCAAAGTCTGTCAAATCTGGGTGGTCATCAAGATCAGCAGCTGCGTGAAATACAGCAAATTCGCTCAGATATGCTCAAAAGTCGTCAGCAGGATTGGCTTGCAGTGCTTGGGTTTGTGGGTTCATTATTTATCGCACAAATGATTGCCAGTCATGCCGTCTGGCAGGTGAGTAGCTGGCTTGCGCCGATTTTTTATGTGATTGCAGTGGTGTTTGTATTGTGGCGGTTATTAAATTAGCGAGTTAAGCATGCTTCATATAATGATCGGCTAGCAGTTTGACAATCGTAGGGATAAAGGGTTTTGCCAAATCATGTCCCATGTCTTTAATCAAATGAAACTCACTGTGCGCAATCGCTTTGGCAATCGCCCGACCATGCGCCGATGGCACCAGCCCATCTTTTTCCCCATGAATGATAATGGTTGGCTGTTTGATTTTTTGGTCGAATTTAACAATAGAGCCCGTGGCTAATATAGCTTGCAGCTGCTGAAGCGCGCCACGTGGGTGATAACTACGTTCAAACCGCAAGCGAATGAGCCGTTCTACTTCCTCTTCATCCACATGATTGGGCGAGCCGATACGCTGCATACACCACACGCCGTATGCGACCACGTCATCAATTTGGGTGGTTTTGGGATGTGACAGTAGGGTTTGTAGCTGCTTTGGCTTGGTGGGTGGTAAAAATGGCTTGTTGTTACTGGTAAACATGAGACCCAGTGTCGACACGCGTTTTGGGTATTTGGCAGCCAAAATTTGCGCAATCATCCCGCCCATAGATGCCCCCACCACATACACATTGTTCAACGCTAACTTATCAAGCAAGCGGCGGGTATCTTCGACCATGTCAAATAAGTTATACGCCACAGGAAAATGACGGTTCGTCAAACCCACTTGCATACGCAGCATCATTTTGACATTGTTGACGGGAAAACGGGGGAAGGGGCGGGCGATTTTTGATGATAGCCCGATATCACGATTGTCAAAACGAATCACAAAAAAGCCTGCGTCAATCAAGCCTTTGACAAAACTATCGGGCCAAAACACCAACTGCGAGCCTAGGCCCATGATCAGCAGCAAGGGCGGATGATCAGGATTGCCACCAACTTCAACACACAGTTGTAATTCATCACCAATATCAATGATGGCACTTTGCATAAAGTCCGTAATCACTGAGGGTTCAAAATTAAATTTGGCTAAATCCATAATTTATTCCAAAAATATCAATCTGCTAGTGGGGTGTTGAATGAACTTGCCGCATTAGATGACCGGTTGCACGAGCGTGGCTACTAAGACAGCCAATCCGCCACTTGCTTGGTTAACGTTAAGCGCTGTTTTGCTGCTTCTTTACCGGCTAATACAAACCCTAAAATGCTATGAGGATCATCTTTTGGATGAGCGGTCATGACCATGCCATCAGTGGTTTGGGTCGTTTGCCAATCCAGTTGATCGTCACTGTACTGCCCTGATACAGGTAATACCACCAAAGGCAAACTAGGTGTTTTGATAGCCACTGGCATGGCAGGATACGCCACTTTGGTCGGCGCCATGTTAGGGTCAGCCAAGGTTTTTGCCAATGCTTTGGCTTGGTTCATCAATGGCATGACATAGGGCATGTAGCTACCCATCACGTTGGCACAATCGCCAACGGCATAAATATGCTTTGCCGATGTGGCTAGATAGGCATCGACCTTGATGCCTTGCTGCACTGTTCTTGGCAAATGGGTTATTGTAGGATTGATGTGCTGTGACGATGCTATGGCAATGTTCGCTGATGCGGCAAGGTCAGTATTAGCCACCAAACCAATCGCTATCAAAACAATATCCGCCTCAAAGGTTTGTGATTGCTTATCCCTGTCAAAAGAGATGGTCACGGTTGCATTATCGCTTGTTTCAATATTTGTAGTAATATTTTTATTAAGGTTTGTCGTGATACTGGTGATATCAGTGCCTAAATAAAATGTCACCCCTGACTGAGTCAAAGCGTCTTGTAGCATGATACCTGCTTGGCTAGGGAGTTGCTGAGCCAGTGGGCGTGCTGCTTTATCAAAGACGGCCACTGTGATATCAGCGGTCTGGTTACCGGTATTTTGACCAATCAAATCATTGGCAAATTCACAACCAATCAACCCTGCACCAATAATCGCTACCTTAATGGGCGCTGATTTTTGAGATTTTAGGGTGTTTAGGCGCTGCTGAAAGCTTTTGTACTCATCTAAATGATTGACGGCAAAAATGGTTTGATGATTGACCGCTAGATTGGGTAACATTCTAGAATGCGCACCTGTTGCCAATACCAAATCTCGATAAGCAAGCGTTGTTTGAGAAGCTTCATTGACTAGCGAGTGAACCTCAATAACTTGTTCATCGGCATTAATATCAGTGACTTGATGAAAATTTAATAGGGTCAAGTTTAACGTTTCTGCCATTTTTGCCGCGCTCGCATTGGCGATGGTGTCGGCAAGTTTGTTTTGCGCATAGGCATTTGACAAGGTTGGCTTGGCGTAGCTATCACCACTGTCTTGACACACCATGACGATAGGCAAGCTAGTCGTTAGCTTTCTGAGCTCACGCGCTAGCGTATAGCCCGCCATGCCTGAACCAATAATAATTACAGGTTGTGGTTGTGTATTTGACAGTTGCGCAATAGGCGCATCATTTGAACTGATACTGTCTAAACTTGCACTATTGTCACTGGCACTATCGACACTCGCATTATCGGCATTGTTAGTTGATTGCATGATAAAACCCTATTATATTTATTATAGTTCAATCATTTCAAAGTCCACTTTACTGACCCCACATTCAGGGCAAGTCCAGTCTTCGGGAATATCTTCCCAGCGTGTACCCGGAAGGATGCCTTCTTCTGGGCAGCCCAGTGCCTCATCATACACCCAACCACACACGATACATTGATATTTTTTCATTGATAACTTTCCCTATATTAGTGGTAACTTTTGCTATTGAAGATAAGGATAAAAATTGCAATTACAATGCCGAGCAGTATGTTAACCATGCAAAACTCACGCAATCCCCTAAAAATTTAACTTGCGATAGTTTACAAGTATGCACTGAAACAAGCAAGCCAATGACAGGCAACATTCAACCTCATACTGCAAATCTTTAAATCAGTTCGCCCAATCACAGCCTATTAATCATGGCTAAAGTAATGGCTTAACGCCATCCATGACCTTGATTGGCTCAGCATGAAAAAATTGCTAAAATAAGGCACGCTTTAGCAATTTTTACTTAATTTTTACTTAACACTTAATTTTACTTAACACTTATTTTTTCTGAACTCGGTCAATCCTATGCAATCGACTAGCACCCCTGATTCACCACACCCATTTTGGCAAATCATCAGAGTGGTACCTGATTTTCCCAAACCAGGCATTGCGTTTTATGATATCACGCCATTATTGCGCGCTCACGTCAATGCGGTAATCGATGCGTTACTGGCAGCGATACCACAGCCAGTGTTTGATGCGGTTGATTGTTTTGGCGCCATTGAAGCGCGGGGGTTTATTTTTGCTAGCCTGTTGGCGGGTCGGACAGGCAAAGGTATGGTGTTGGTACGCAAAGAAGGCAAGCTGCCACCGCCTGTGGCGAATAAAAGCTATGCGCTAGAGTATGGTAGTGATACTTTAGAGATGCAGGCGGGACTTGTGCCGGCGAATGTGTTGTTGGTGGACGATATATTGGCGACAGGCGGTACTTTGAGCGCCGCGGTGGGGCTTTGTGAAGCCGCAGGGCATCAGGTGTTAGGCGCACTTGTACTGCTTGATTTGGTGAATTTGCATCAACCGCTAGATATGCCACTTTATACCGTGTTGCAAGCTAAAGGCTAATGGGGTGGCATAGGGCTAATCATGATTAAAGAACATGATTAGCCGCTAACAAAAATTTAATGAACCAAGCTTTATTCATTAAGGCTTTATTCATTAAGGCTTTATTCATTAAAGCTTTAGTTAATCAAGCCTCTCAAGGTTTGCTCTAACGCTTCTCGAGCTTGGATAAAGCCTTCAATACCAGCAGATAATAATTCTTGGCTGATAGGATCAAGCGCATGTTGTTCGGCAAATTGTGTCTCATCGAGGGTTTCCTTTTTGAGGTCAATAAATTTCATGTCTGGGAATAGCTGACGCTCGACTTTGACGTCCATCGTGGCAAGTTGGTCTAGCAAATCAGGCGCAATCGTTAATAAATCACAACCTGCCAAAGCTAATATTTGCTCAATACTGCGAAAACTCGCGCCCATGATTTGGGTGGTGTAGCCATGCTGTTTGAAGTAATGATAGATAGTTTTGACTGAGTTCACGCCTTTATCACGGCTGATTTCGATGCTATCGAGTCCTTCATCTTTTTTCTGCCAATCCAAAATCCGTCCGACAAATGGCGAAATCAAGGTAACATCGGCATCGGCACAGGCTTTGGCTTGGTGCAAGCCAAATAGCAGCGTCACATTACAATGGATACCTTGTTGCTCTAGCGCTTTGGCAGCTTGGATGCCTTCCCAGGTGCCAGCGATTTTGATGAGTACGCGTTTTTTATCAATCCCAGCGGCTTCATAGGCTTTGATAAATTGCTGCGCTTTGACAATGGTGCCATCGGTATCGTAAGACAACCTTGCATCCACTTCAGTGGAAACACGACCATCAATCAGTTTTAAAATTTCGGTGCCGATATAAATGGTGAGCTCATCAATCACCGCCTCCATATCATTGGGGTATTTTTGTAATGTCTCAATTAAAATAGGCTGCATTTGTGGCGCTGACAATGCCTTGGTAATCAAGCTTGGGTTGGTGGTCGCATCGACTGGTTTTAAGCGGGCAATCGCTTGCAAATCCCCAGTATCTGCCACAATGGTTGTCATCATTTTTAGTTGGTTTAAGCTGCTAGTCATGTACTTTCCTAAATGTCAAATTGCTGCATGTCTCTGATAACCTATCAGGGACAAAATGGTATGGTTTCATTCAATGTTAGTTAACTTACCTTAAAAGCTATCACAAACATTGTGACAATCGCTAGTTTTTTTTCTATTTTGCAAGTATTTGTTAAGCATCAAGCAGAAAAATCCAATTTTTTTTAGGGTATGCCAAAAATATTGTGTCTATATCACTATTTGTGATGAAAAAGCGCCGAGCGAAACTCGATTAACAGGCGTGATTTGTGCTAGTATTAGGCAATTTCTGCTATAAAGCCATTTGGTAACTTTGTATATTTCAAGCTAGGCTGCCTGTGATTTATGACCCCCAGTCCTATCGCGCAGGTCAGTGTTGACTGTTGAGTTGTAATTTTATGAACGAACAAACGATGAGCAATGATGAATTAATGGGACTTCGCCAAAAAATTGATGAAGTGGATGAAAAAATCCAGCGATTAATCAACGAGCGAGCAGGCTACGCGGTGCAAGTAGCCAAAGCCAAAAAGACGCAAGAGGACAATCCGATTTTTTATCGCCCAGAGCGAGAAGCGCAGGTGCTAAAAAAAGTGATGGCGCGTAATGAGGGTCCACTACCTGCCGATAAAATGGCACGTTTATTCCGCGAAATTATGTCAGTATGCTTAGACTTAGAAGCGCCACAAAAAATTGCTTATCTGGGTCCTGCAGGCACCTTTACTCACATGGCAGCGCTGAAGCATTTTGGTAAAGCCGCCACGACAGTGCCGCTATCAACGATTGCTGATGTGTTTCGTGAAGTCGAAGCCGGCTCTGCGATGTATGGCGTCGTCCCTGTGGAAAATTCGTCAGAAGGCGTGGTCAATCATACGCTTGATGGCTTTTTATCGTCCGATCTGAAAATCATTGGTGAGGTAGAATTACCGGTGCATCATCAATTTTTGGTGGGTGAGCATACCAAAGTGGGCGCAATTTCAAAAATTTATGCCCACAGCCAAGCGCTTGCCCAATGCCGCCAATGGTTAGATACCCATTATCCCAATGTCGAGCGTGTGGCAGTCTCTAGCAATGGTGAAGCGGCGCGGCGTATCAAAAATGAGTGGCACTCAGCCGCCATTGCAGGGGAAGTGGCAGCAAGCGAATATAATTTGCACAAACTATTTGAAAATATCGAAGATACCCCGTCCAATACCACCCGTTTCTTAATCATTGGCCGCGAAGCAGTAGCGCCGTCAGGTCAAGATAAAACCTCGATTTTAGTGGCAGCCAAAGATCAGGCGGGTGCGCTGATTCAAATACTGCAGCCACTCGCAAAACATGGGGTGTCAATGACCAGTATCGAAACCCGACCAGAGCGTCCAAACAAATGGGCGTATGTGTTCTTTATTGATATGCTCGGTCATATTGACGATGCCAACATGCAAGCCGCCCTCGCTGAGATTCGCCCGCAAGTCAAAGATTTACGGGTATTAGGCGCTTATCCAAAAGCGGTGATTTAACCGTTTTTGGCAATAAAATTTTATCAGTATCAATCATCAACTAAAGGTTTTGATATGACGATCCAATCGGTCAATCACAGTATTGAGCAGTTAAAAGCTTATGAAATGGATAAATCCAATGAAGAGCTGACCCGTGAGTATGGCTTGGGTGACATCGTTAAATTGGCGAGCAATGAAAACCCCACGGGCTGCTCGCCACACGTGACCTTGGCAATCACGTCAAAACTGGGCGAATTATCGCGTTATCCTGATGGCGCAGGGCAGGGGCTTAAACAAGCGTTAGCCGATTTTTTGGGCTGTGAAACAAAACAAATTGTGTTGGGTAATGGCTCTAATGAGTTACTCAATAACATTACTGCAAGCTTTGCCGATGGCGATGATGTGATTGTGTATTCTCAATACGCGTTTTCGGATTACGAATTGGCGTCTTTGGGTATCAATGAGCGAACCCAACAAGTTGCTGCCAAAAATTTTGCCCATGATTTGCCTGCGATGCTTGAGAGCGTCAATCAAACTGCCAATTGTAAAATGGTGATTATCACCAATCCCAACAACCCCACAGGCACCGTGCTCGCCAAAGATGACTTGATTAAATTCATCAAAAAAGTGCCATCGGAGGTGTTGGTGGTGATTGATGAGGCTTACATCGAATTTGTGCCAACGCTCAGCTGTGTAGATTTGATCCAAGAGTATGATAATGTCATTGTGCTACGTAGCTTTTCCAAAGCTTATGGACTGGCAGCCTTGCGCATTGGTTATGCCGTAAGCAGCGCAAGCATTGCTGAGATTTTAAATTATACGCGCCAGTCGTTTAATACTAGTACATTGGCGCATGCTGCCGCCACAGCAGCGATTAAAGACCAACATTTTATTAACCAATATTTGGCGTTTAACCATGAGCAAAAACAAGCCTTATATGATGGCTTGGATAGCTTAGGTGTCGTCTATGTCAAATCAGCGACCAACTTTGTGATGGTCAATGTCGGCGATGGCATGGATGTCTACCAAACTTTGATTGAGCAAGGCGTGGTAGTGCGACCGATGGTTGGTTACGGTCTGCCAGCCTGGATACGTGTGAGTGTGGGTTTACCTGAAGAAATTAATCGTTTTTTAGATACGTTGGCGCAGGTATTGAGCTAAGCCAATGTTAGAAAAAAATCGTGAAGTATTTTGGCATTTTTTAGCGTTATTTGTGGTCATCGTTTGGGGAACAACATTAGCAAGCACCAAGGTGCTGCTGGCGGATATGTCACCCATTCAGATTTTGCTGTATCGGTCGTTATTTGCCTATGGGTTATTGTTTGCCATGTCACCTAGACTGCAAACCTTTAGTAGTGTAAAAAACGAAGTGTTGTATTTTTTGTCGGGGCTGTGCGGTATCACCTTGTATTTTTTGCTAGAAAATACCGCATTGCTATATACCTATAGTAGTAATGCGGCGCTGCTAGTCACAGCATCCCCCTTGTTTACGGTGCTGATTGCCAGTTTTATCATTAAAACCCATGCCTTTAGCAAGTTGCTGTTGATAGCCTGTGTGATGGCGTTGGTTGGCGTGGCATTAGTACTGGCTAATCAGCCGATGAGTTTAACCAATGGCATGCTAGGTAATATTTTAGCGATATTAAGTGGGTTGGCGTGGTCATTTTTTGGCTTTGCTAACAGTGCAATTAAAGATGCGCTCAACCCGATGGTACGCATGCGTAAAGTGTTTTTGTATGGCATAATCACCGCGTCGCTGTATATGCTTGTGACAGGTGAAGGCTTTATCAACCTTCATGCGTTTACGCCCATTAATCTGGCAAATTTACTGTTTTTAGGTGGTATCGCTTCTGCCTTGTGTTTTGTGTTGTGGACCAATGCCAATAAGCATTTGGGCGTGGTGAAAACCTCGCTGTATATTTATTTTATTCCGCTCATTGCGGTATTGTTGGGTGTGGTTTTATTGGGCGAAACAATCACCATCACCACTATGTTGGGTGGGATTTTGATTGCGCTCGCAGTCTTTTTAGCAAATTATAAAAAATCGGTAAGTTAAATGTTTGAAAAAGTGTGTTTTATTGGGCTAGGGCTCATCGGCGCAAGTTTGGCACAAGCCATGCGTGATAAAAAATTGGTCAAATCAATTGTGGCGGTCAGCCGTTCACAATCAACCATTGATAAAGGTATCAACTACGGACTGCTTGATGCAGGATTTGATGATGCTGCCCTTGCGGTGCAAGGGTCAGACTTGGTGGTGATAGCCACGCCGGTAAAGGCGGTCAAAAAAATTTTTGAACAAATCAAACCCTTTATTACCGATAAAACCATCATCATGGATGTGGGCAGTACCAAAGGCAATATCATTGCAGACGCCAGCGCGGTATTTGGTGAGGATATGCCCAAAGGTTTTGTGCCCGCCCATCCGATTGCCGGCGCAGAAAAATCAGGGATTGATGCGCGTAATGCCAAACTATTTGATAACCACAAAATCATCTTAACGCCCCTCGATACCACGAGCAAACAAGCGGTTAAAAAAGTGATTGCGCTATGGGCACAGACTGGCGCAGAAGTGGTGACCATGTCAGCGGATTATCATGATAAGGTGCTCGCGCGTACCAGTCATTTACCCCACTTGCTAGCCTACAATCTAGTCGCGCAATTAGCCAAGCACAACGACAATATGGATATTTTTCGTTTCGCGGCGGGTGGCTTTCGGGATTTTACCCGTATCGCCGCCAGCGACCCAACCATGTGGCATGATATTTTTTATGCCAATAAAACCGCGTTACTCGATGCCATTGATGAATTTAGTGAGCAATTAAGCCAGTTGAAAGCAATTATTGAAACCAATGATTCTGAGCGGATGCTGGGTATATTGACCCAAGCCCAAGCCGCCAGGCAACATTTTGGACATATGTTAAATAAAACGCCTTATTTGGAAAAACAAGCCATGAAGCAAACTTACGTTATCGCCCCAGCGCAACAATTTGAAGGCAGTCACACCGTCGCAGGTGACAAGTCTATTTCTCACCGTTCGATTATGTTTGGTTCGTTAGCCAAAGGCACCACCACGGTTACAGGGTTTTTGGAAGGTGAAGACGCACTCGCTACTTTGCAGGCCTTTCGCGATATGGGCGTAGTGATTGAAGGTCCAAACCAAGGCAGAGTAGTGATTCATGGGGTTGGATTACATGGGTTAAAACCCTCGCATGATCCGCTATACATGGGTAATTCAGGCACCAGTATGCGCTTGTTATCAGGTATTTTATCAGCACAAAAATTTGATTCGGTGATGACGGGCGACCCGAGTTTATCCAAACGTCCAATGGAACGGGTCGCCAAGCCTCTGCGGGATATGGGTGCCAAAATCCAAACCACGGGCGAAAAAGGTACACCGCCGATTAGTATCACAGGCAACCAAACTTTAACAGGTATCCGCTATGAAATGCCGATGGCATCAGCGCAGGTGAAATCGTGTTTGCTGCTAGCAGGGCTATGGGCACAAGGCACTACCACGGTAATTGAGCCAGAAGTGACGCGCGATCACACCGAGCGCATGCTGACGGCATTTGGTTATCCTGTGACAGTATCAAAAGTGCACAATGGCAATCAAATTAGTGTAACAGGGGGCGGCGAATTAACGGCATGTGATATCGCAGTGCCTGCTGATATCTCATCGGCGGCATTTTTTATGGTCGCAGGTGCCATCGCCCAACAAGGCAATGTGACCATCAAAAAAGTGGGCATCAATCCCACGCGCACCGGCGTGATTGATATCTTAAAGCTGATGGGTGCTGATTTGACATTGCTCAATGAAACCACCGTTGGCGGTGAGCCAGTTGCCGATATTGTGGTGAAATCTTCAAAGTTGCAAGGTATTGAGATTCCTGAGCACTTGGTGCCACTCGCCATTGATGAATTCCCTGTGCTGTTTGTGGCAGCAAGTTGTGCCACGGGGAAAACGGTGCTACATGGCGCAGCTGAACTGCGCGTTAAAGAATCTGACCGTATTCAAGTCATGGCAGATGGGTTAAAAACCTTAGGAATTGCCTGTACCGTACTCGATGATGGCATTGAAATTGAAGGTCGCGGTGATGTGGCACAGGTATTTGGCGGTGGTGAGATTGAATGTCACCATGACCATCGCATTGCCATGAGTTTTACTGTGGCAAGTTTGCGCGCAAGCGATACGATTACCATTCATGGTACCGAAACGGTCAATACTAGCTTCCCTAACTTTGCTGAACTGGTCAATAGTGCAGGATTGCAAGTTAAAGTAGTGACTGACTAAACCCTAGGTGAGCTAAATTTGTATCACTGTCGCAAGTCTTTACATGGATGACATGAAAACTAAGATAGACTATGACTTTCTTAGTTTTTACTTTTTTATAAAAAATAAAATTTATCGTTGTGTTAATGAAAAATCAAATCCCCAAAAATCAAATCCTTAAAAGTCAAATCCCCCAAAGTCAAACCATTGATATCATCAATAGTGACATTCCGACCCGTGCTGTTGATATGACTGACCATGAAAAACCAACCATAGTGACCACCCCCAAAGGGGTATTGACCGCACTGGCTGCTTTTTTAATTTGGGGGTTTTTCCCGCTGTATTTTAAGCTACTCAAAGATTATGATGCGATTGAAATCATTGGGCATCGAATTATTTGGACGTTTGTCACGATTTTACTGATCATGATAGTGACTAAAAACTGGCACTGGGTGAAAGTGATTCAAGCCAACCCAAAATGGCTACTTTATACTGCCGTTTCGGGGACGATTATCTCGGTCAATTGGCTGGTGTACGTGTGGGCGGTCAATCATGATCAGATTTTGGAAGCCAGTTTGGGCTATTATATTGGTCCGTTGATGGGTATTTTACTATCGCTAGTGGTTATCAAAGAAAAACTGCGTCCTTTGCAATGGATGGCAGTGATTTTGGCAGCGATAGGCGTGGCGATTCAGTTGGTCGTGCTGGGTAAATTGCCGTGGGTATCGTTATTGTTGGCGAGTAGCTTTTCTGTGTATGGTTTGATGCATCGCCATACGCCGGTTGATGCGCTGTCTGCGATGTTTATCGAAACGGCATTATTGGTGCCGGTATTTATTGGCTGGTTCGCTATGCATGATGTTGCTAGTAGTCAATTAGATTTTTGGCTGTCGCCATCAATTTTTTTATTGATGATTGCAGGGCCTGTGACCTTGATACCACTATTGATGTTTAATAAAGCTACCAAAATGGTTAATTTTAGTTTATTGAGCTTTTTAAATTATTTGACCCCGTCCATGATTTTTTTATTGGCGATATTTTTGTATCATGAGCCTTTTAACATTTATAAATTGATTACCTTTGCCTTTATTTGGACAGGGTTGGTATTTTTTAGTTATGATTTAATCAAACAGCGAAATACCTAACGAGAGTAAAAATGACGACACCAGAAACCACCCAACAAACTAAGCTTGAAACGCCCCACAGCACCACGCAAGCCCCCACACAAAAAACCATGCATGAATCACTATATTCAGCGGCGGATGCCTTACATGCGATTGCAAACGAAAAGTCCAACAGTCAGCCAATTAAGCTGACGGGCAATTCAACGGATATGGTATTTGTGAAGGGTCTCAAAGTCGATGCCGTGATTGGCGTGTATGAGTGGGAGCAGCAAATAACCCAACCGTTGATTTTTGATATTGAAATGGTGGGCTGTCAATACCAAGCGTCGCAGACTGATAATATTGAAGATGCCATCAATTATAAAAGCGTCAGTGAACGCGTGGCTGAAGTGAGCATTGCCAACAAAGTGGCGCTGTTAGAGCGGTTAGCGCAATTGGTCGCTGAGATGATTTTGGCAGAATTTGCCCCAGAAAAAGTCACAGTGACGATTCACAAACCCACCGCCATCAAACAAGCCGATAGTGTGGGGGTTAAAATTACCCGTTTTCAGCAAAATTAATTAGCCTAAGCAAAAAATATGTTTATTTGAGCATTTGAGTATGAGTGTACCACCGCGTGATGTCATAGTCATCGAAGCCTGTGTTTTGTCGTTAGCCAGTAATGTCAAACAACCTTATTATTTACAAAAAGCCAAAGACTGGCTGCAAAACTTTGGCACTTTGACCCTCAGCGCGATTCATAGTAGTGAAGATACTTGTAGTGATGACAATTTACACGATGACTTAAACAAGCAAACATCCAATACACCGGTTTATTTTAACCAAGTGGCATATTTAGACTTTGCGCAGCCAATAGATTATTGGCAATGGCTACAACTCACCAAGCAGTTTGAACAGCAACAAGACAGACTTCTGTACCAAAAACCCGCTGTTACATTAGACATTGATATCATTGCGGTAAAATGCCTGCATCAAATTGGCAATATCGACAATAAACTCGATGAAAAAGGCAATCGATTCGTGCTATTTGCTAAATCAGCAAACCAGTGGTTAGGCATCCGCCGGCGTTTTCCGCTAGCTTGTTATGACCAAGTAGGGATAGTAGATTTATCAAAAAATATCGATTTGTCCTTTATCCGAAGTTTTTAATCCTCATCGCTATCACTATGAATATCACTGTCACTATCAATGCCCAATTTTTTCATACGGTAGCGAAGTGAGCGAAACGTTGTATTTAATAATTTGGCGGCTTGGGTGCGATTCCAGCCACTGTGGTTGAGCGCTGCGATAATGACTTTTCGTTCTTGATTCATCAAATATTCTTCCAGCCCTTCGGCAGGCAGCGGACCTTCTTCAGCAGAGGGCTGGGCTAAATTAGGCGCATTGATACTTCCTATCGGCGCGTTTAAGGTTAACGATTCATGGGTTAACGCTTCATGGTTGGATTGGGTCGGTGTGGGCGCAAGTTGAATATTGGGTTTGACTTTATAACCACTTGCAAACAAGTTGCTGCTATAGGAAGTATTGATGAGGCTGCTGGAAGCGGATTTAGCTTCAGCTAAGGGCGCAACTTTTGGCGTGCTCGGTTGACTCGGTGTTGATAACACGGAGTGATTGGGGGTTTCTGTGATTTCATGAGTTTTTTGGATTTCATGGATTCTAGGAGTGTCATGCGGTACGTTGGCGGCTGATAATGGCAAATTCAAATGATGGGCTTCAATCACATTACCATCAGCTAGGGTAATCGCGCGCTCTAAGATATTTCTTAATTCACGTACGTTGCCTGCAAAGTGATGGTTTGCCAATTGAACCGCGGCTTCATTCGATAATGTCGGTGGCTGCGCTAGTCCCCAATCTTCTGCAATCAAAGCGATAAAATGATTGGCTAACAGTAAAATATCATCGCGCCGTTCATTGAGGCTTGGTAATTTTACTTCAATCACGTTGATTCGATAATATAAATCTTGTCTAAATTCACCCGTTTCGACAAGCTTAGCCAAATTTTTATGGGTAGCGGATAAAAGACGCACATCCACGGCAATTTCTTGGGTGCTCCCAATGGGGCGGATTTTCTTTTCTTGAATCGCGCGTAATAATTTGACTTGCATGGAAATCGGCAAATCCGCTACTTCATCCAAAAATAGCGTGCCGCCATTTGCTTGTTGGAATAACCCTTCTTTGTCTGCGGTAGCGCCAGTAAAGCTGCCTTTTTTGTGCCCAAAGAACTCACTTTCCATCAGCTCTGATGGGATGGCACCGCAGTTAACAGGCACAAAATTGGCAGAGCAGCGTGGGCTTAAATCATGAATAAGCTTGGCAACGACTTCTTTACCGGTGCCCGATTCTCCCCACAAAAATACGGGCGCTTGGCTACGCGCCAATTTTTGGATGGTGGTTTTGAGCTGGGCAATGGCGTTAGATTGTCCGATTAGGCGATTGCTAAAAGGATCATAGACTTCTTTACAATTGAGTTTATTGGCATTTTCCGCCACCTTTAAGGCGTTTTCGACCAACTGGCGCAGCCGCGACAGCTCAAGCGGTTTATTAACAAAATCAAAGGCGCCCAATTTTAACGCTTCAATCGCCAAATCCATGCTACCGTGAGCGGTAATCACTGCCACGGGGGTCTTGGCATAATTTTTACTGATAAATTTAACAATATCAAGTCCTGTGCCATCAGGAAGTTTGAGATCGGTTAAGCAAAAGTCAAAACTATACGCTTGAAGATGGCTGATGCCGGTGGCATAGTCATAGGCGACTTTGGTTTCAATGCCCATTTTTTTGAGTGTCATCTGCATCAAGCGACACAAATCTACTTCATCATCAATAATCAGCGCTAATGCCATACAGATGCAAAACCTTTAACACAAAGTAATTAGAGGGGATTATAACACTTCGCTCATTTTATCGTCAGTAAGCTATGGCAAACAAGCTAGTGCAACGTTATGGCAGGCTAAATTATCATAGCCAAGTCATTTGCTAACCCAGTTACTTATTAACTCAGTTACTTGCTAGCGTCCGACCCACAAGCACCCTTGGTGATACTCATAGTCTTGTCCATAGCATTGCCGCCATTATTTGCCATACAAGCGTTGCCATAGGTTTGATAGTGGACGATGCCATTATTGATAGTTTTGACGCAGACAGGATCATATTGCATGGTGCACATCATCTCAGGTTTCTTGATGGGCTGAGGCATGGTTGTGTGGTTTTGCTGATCTGAGCTAACAGCTTGGCAGCCAAATAAACTTAATGAGAAACAGAGTGGGGTAAAAAACTTGAACATAGCATTTCCTTATTGTGTTCAGTAGGTGATATAAGAGGTGATACAAGCAGCATTGAGTATACCAAAACTCAGTGAAATCATCCCCAATAATAACCCACTTGCCAAATTATTATTGCTATTATCTGTTACCAAATCTTTAAAACTTAAGCAGGCAGCCCGCCGTCAGCCGTTGGACCATTAACCAAGCACGCCCCAAATCCGCCTATCGACAAGTACAAGGCTGATGGTTAAAACAGACTTGCCCATTTGGTCAGACACAGCATAAGAGGTAAAAGCTAAGGATTAAAAGGATGCGTTGAAGTCAATGTCATAGCCCAGTCAAAAGTTGTTGTGAAATTTGTTAGCGCATTTTATTTTATAGTTAAATTGATAAAGATTCACTATAACGATGTAACACTCGTTTGATCAAGAGGCAATCATGTTAACACTCACTTTTTTGGGTACATCAGCAGGGATACCCACCAAACACCGCAACGTCACCGCGCTTGCTGTATCACTCATCAATCCTTATAGCAAAGCAAAAAACGTCCCTTGGGTATTAGTGGACTGTGGGGAAGCCACCCAGCATCAATTACTCAAAACCCCGTTGTCCGTGATGCAGCTAGAATTGATTTGTATCACCCATGTGCATGGTGACCACTGTTATGGCTTGCCAGGGTTACTGGCAAGTATGGCGATGAGTGGGCGCAAGCATCCATTAACCCTTATCGCTCCACAAGCCATTGCCGATTATCTTGCAGCCGTGCAAGCCACGACAGCGCTGATGATAAGTTTTGACATTAATTTTATCGCCATTGAAAATAGAGCGCAGGGAGATAGTTACCAACCCATCACGCTGGATTTGACAGATGACCATCAGCTACAAGTTGACGTGATTGCGCTATCACACCGTGTCCCTAGCCATGCCTTTAAATTCACCCAGCGCCTGTCCAAAAAAACCTTATTGACCCAAAAACTCACCGAGCTTAACGTGCTAGATAAACGGCTATGGGGCAAACTTAAATACGGTATTGATGTCGATCTAGATGATAACACCTTGCTAAAATCCGCGGATTTTGTCACCACCACGCTGCATAAAACCGTGCTAATAGTCGCAGGTGACAATGACTCACCTGAGCTATTAGCCGATGCCATATCAGATACCGATGTGTTGGTACACGAGGCTACTTATACCCAAGCAATCGCTGATAAACGAAAAGTAGCCCCTCATTATTTTGACTCCATGCATTCAACCGCCAAGCAAGTTGCCGATTTTGCGCAGCTATCACAATTAAAAAACCTGATTTTGACCCATTTTAGCGCGCGTTTTCAACCTTTTGATAAACCTAGTAGCAAAACTTTTAATATGTCAGATATTCGGGCAGAAGTGGCTGCCAGTTATCAAGGTAATTTTTGGCTTGCCCAAGATTTTGATGAATTTGAAATCGACAATGGCAACCTTAAAAAACGCAATACGCAAATAAACTAACCCTCAAAAAGCTATCTTGTTAAAAGAAAATTTTGTAAAAAGTTTTATTGATAACTTTTTTTTATACGCACCAGTCAAATTTACTTGTTATTCCGCCTAGAATTATTTTGCATAATTAATTATATTTATGGTAATTTAATTATCATTTTTTTAATTTATAACTGTCTAAGCTAATCGTCAGTTGTGGATTGAGAATCCAACCGAACCGCTTGAGGAGAGTGTATGCAAATTGGTGTACCAAAAGAAACTGCATTATATGAAAATCGGATTGCGATTACCCCCGATACCATTAAAAAGTTCATCAAGTTGGGTCACAATATTGTGGTCGAACGCGATGCAGGTAAAGGTTCGTTTATTACCAATGATGCATTGGAACAAGCAGGGGCACAAATTGTTGAGGATGCGATCTCAACAAGTGATGTGGTGCTGACGGTCAATAGCTTGCCGATCGAACAAATCAACCAGCTAAAACAAGAAGCGATTGTCATCGGTATGATGAATCCGTATCGTAATGCCAATTTGCAGGACTATGCCAATCGCCACGCCAAAGTGTATGCCATGGAGCTATTGCCCCGAACTTTGTCGCGGGCACAAAACATGGACGTGCTGTCATCCCAAGCCAACTTGGCAGGTTATAAAGCGGTGATTTTGGCTGCCAACCAGTTTGGTCGTCCTTTCCCCATGTTTATGACATCGGCAGGTACGGTGAAACCTGCGCGTATTGTCATCCTAGGCGTGGGCGTCGCGGGTTTGCAAGCGATTGCCACCGCGCGTCGTTTGGGAGCGGTTGTGGAAGCCAGTGACTTACGTCCCACCGTGCGTGATCAAGTGGAGTCAGTCGGTGGTAAATGGCTCGATGTTCCCATGAGCGATGAGGAAAAAGCCAAAGCCAAAGACACAGGCGGCTATGCTTGGACACCGTCTGAGCAATATATCAAAGACCAAGCCGCGGTTGTCGATAAAGCAGTCAGCCAAGCAGATATCGTGATTACCACGGCTCAAATTCCTGGTCGCAATGCCCCGCGTTTGATACACCAAGCTACCATCGATAAAATGAAATCTGGCTCAATTCTACTTGATATGGCCGTAGAAACAGGCGGTAATGTGGAAGGCTCAGTGGTGGGACAAAATATCATCACCCCAAACGGTGTCACCATCATGGGTGTGCCCAATATTCCATCGACCTTGGCGGCACAGTCATCGGCATTGTATGCCAACAATTTATATAACTTTTTTGCAACCTTGATGGATGACAATAAAGTGTTTGCGCTCAATCCAGAAGATGAAATCCAAAAAGCCTTGCTGGTTACTAGCCAAGGTCAAGTATTGTTAGCCAGTCGCTAACCTAATTTTCATTTAATTTTACCTATCGAGGTTAGGAGGTTTTATGTTATTGACCCTATTAGCGTCTGCGACATCTGCCACTCCATTTGTGGCAATCTTTAGTATCTTTGTTTTGGCTATTTTTGTGGGTTATTACGTGGTTTGGGGGGTAACACCTGCACTGCATACCCCACTCATGGCGGTGACTAATGCATTATCCAGTATTGTCATCGTCGGTGCCATGCTGCAGACTGTCAGCATTGATGGCGATATGTTTACCCCAACCAGTTTATTGGGGGCGTTTGCGGTATTTTTAGCCAGCATCAATATTTTTGGTGGTTTTTCGGTGACGGAACGTATGCTAGCGATGTTTAAATCAAAAGATAAAAAAGCCAAAGCTGAGCCAAACAAAGAAGGAAATGCTTGATGAATGAGAATTTGAATTGGGTCGCCCAACATGCGGATTGGTTTTATTTGATTGGTGCGGTGCTATTTATTTTAACCTTACGGGGTTTATCAAGTCCAAAAACCGCCATCCGTGGTAACCGATTCGGTATGATAGGTATGGCGATTGCCATTATCACTACCTTTTTCTTGGCACCCAGTCCGGTATTTGTATTAATTGTTGGCGCGATGGTGCTAGGCGCGGTGGTCGGCACTTGGAAAGCACGTACTGTTGCCATGACGCAAATGCCAGAAACCGTGGCTTTGATGCACTCTTTAGTCGGTCTATCGGCGGTTGCCATCGCACTAGCGAGCGTGTTGCATACAGGCGTCGAGCATAGCACCATCGCGCGGTTTGAGTTGTTTGTGGGCTGTTTTATTGGTGCAATTACCTTCTCAGCGTCAATGTTTGCTTTTGGTAAATTGGCGGCAAAAAGCTGGGCAAAGACGATTAAAGGCAGTTGGGTAAAACCTGTCCAAGCGCTATTGTTCATCGCGATGTTAGCATTTGGTATTATGTATTTTACCACCCAATCTATGCCAGCGTTTTATGCCATGACCATTTTGGCTATTATTTTTGGCTGGATGTGGATTGCGCCGATTGGTGGCGGTGATATGCCTGTGGTGGTATCGCTACTCAACTCATTCTCTGGGTGGGCAGCAGCCGGTATCGGTTTTACCCTAGGTAACTCAATGTTGATTATCGCAGGGTCTCTGGTGGGTTCATCTGGGGCGATTTTGTCCTACATTATGTGTAAAGCCATGAACCGTTCACTGCTCAACGTATTGTTTGGCGGTATGTCAAGCAGCTCAGCCGCTGCGACAGAAGAAGATACCGGACCCAAAACTTACCGTACAGGCTCACCTGAAGATGCTGCCTTTATGATGGAAAACTCTAGCAGTGTCGTCATTGTGCCAGGCTATGGTATGGCGCAAGGCCGTGCCCAAAATGCGGTAAAAGAGCTTTATGAAATGCTCAAAGAAGAAGGCGTGGACGTGCGTTTTGCCATTCACCCCGTGGCAGGTCGTATGCCAGGTCATATGAACGTACTATTGGCTGAAGCAGATGTGCCGTATGAAGATATCTTAGAAATGGATGAAATCAATTCCGACTTTGCAGGTACAGATGTTGTGCTGATTATCGGTGCCAATGACGTGGTCAACCCAGCGGCAAAAGACGATCCAAACTCACCGATCTTTGGTATGCCAATTCTTGAAGCAAACAAAGCGCAAACCGTGATGGTCATCAAACGCTCAATGAGTGCCGGCTACGCAGGTCTTGATAATAGCTTGTTCTACATGGACAAAACCATGATGATCTTTGGCGATGCCAAAAAAGTAGTAGAAGACATGATTCGCCATATCAATGGTACAGGTCACTAAGTTTTTGTAACTTCAATCAACCCTGACTAACCAGTTTAGTCAGGGTTTTTTATTTGCTATAATCAGGCGGATATCACAAGGAAAATTCATGAATTTATTACTTCGTTACCTTATCTTATGTTTGATGCTAAAATCCGATAAAGCAAAGTCATCCAAACCAAGCTATAGCGATGCGATCATCCGCTACTATCGGATTTTGCCACATGATATGGGGTTTCGTCACCATGTGCCTAATTATCGCTACTTAAGCTTTATTGAGCTCAATATCCAGCAGTGGCTGATGCAGCAACGTCCAACGGACAAGCTAGGTTGGGTGATTGCATCGCAACAATTAACTTATATCAAAGAAAGCTTTTTGTTTGATAAATTGGCGCTTCGCAGTCAATTATTGGCTTGGGATAAAAAATACCTGTATTTTCGCCACGAGTTTTGGGTGAAAAATGACTTGTATGTGGTGGCACTGACCAAAATTGTATTGATGTTAGATGGGCAAGTGCAACCGACCAGCGTCATTGTACAGCAAGATGAACAAGCTCATCCTGTCATCAAAACCTGGCAAGACAATCTTAGCGAAATCAAAAAACTCACCCCCATCAAGTAACTGGAGAAAAAATATGTCCCTCAAATGGAACGACACGTTAGAAATAGCCATTCAACTGTCTGAAAAATACCCTGATGAAGACGTGCAATATATTCGTTTTACTGATTTGCATCGATATGTGACGCAGTTGGAAGAATTTGGCGATGACCCAACCAAATCGACCGAAAAACAACTAGAAGCGATTCAAATGGCTTGGCTAGACGAACTAGATTAAGCTGAATGCTAGATTCTTCTTCATGCTAAGTTGTTAATGACCAGCAGCTAAATTAATTTACCCATGAAAAATGACCCGCGTTTGCTTAATGCGTCAGCCAAAAAGTAACGGTTTTTGACATCATTTGACTTGGGTAAATAATCAGTTGCCACGCCCACGAAGATTGCCAACCTACCAAAATTAGCCGTATCACTGGGTTGTTAGCATGCAATATTTGAGTTAACAGTATTTAGTTTAACAGTAAGTTTTGTAATATTTGCTCATAAATTGCAGCAAGTTTGCCCAAATCTTCAACCTCTACACATTCATCAATCTGGTGGATGGTCGCATTACGCACGCCAAGCTCAACCACTTCAGGCGACCTATTTTCAACATTCAAGGTTGCGATAAAACGACCATCTGAGGTGCCGCCTGTGGTTGAAAGCTCTGTCTCTGTCCCTGTCACGGCTTTAATCGCGGATTGACAGGCGCGGACGAGGTTGCCTTGCGGTGTCAAAAATGGGTTGCCCGATAGTTTCCAATTGATGTGATAACTGGCTAAACCGTCTTGAAAATGCTTATCAAAAATCGCATGGGTAGTCGCTTTAAGTTTCTCATCGTTGGTCTCGGTTGAAAAACGAAAATTAAACTCGGCGCTTAAAGTTGCAGGAATCACATTGTTAGCCCCAGTGCCTGCATGAAGGTTGGAGATTTGCAGGGTGGTGGCGGGAAAATACGCATTGCCATTGTCCCAAGTTTGGCTACAAAGCTCGGACAGTGCTGGCAAAGCATAATGAATGGGGTTAACTGCCAAATGCGGGTAGGCAACATGGCCTTGTTTGCCGGTGACTGTCAAAATGGCGCCGAGCGAGCCACGGCGACCATTTTTGATGATATCGCCCAAGGTGTGAGTGCTAGAGGGTTCGCCAATCAAGCAATAGGTTATGGGTTGGTTGCGCGATTGCAATGTTTCCACCACTTTGATTGTACCGTTGACCGAAGGACCTTCTTCATCAGCGGTAATTAAGAAAGCAATTGAGCCGTGATGATTGGGGTGCTTGGCGACAAAGTTTTCAACAGCGACAGTAAATGCCGCAATCGCTGTTTTCATGTCTGCAGCACCACGCCCATACAGTATGCCATCTTTGATAGTAGGCTCAAATGGCGGATAGGTCCATTGGCTGACATCGCCCGTGGGCACGACATCGGTATGTCCTGCAAAACATAATACGGGCGCCTGCGCCTGCCCACGACCTTGACGAATTGCCCATAAGTTTTTGACTTCTGCTTCGCGTCCTGTTGCGCCTTTTTCACCAAAGTATAAAAACTCACAATCAAAGCCGAGGTGGTTAAGCCGCTCAGCCAGTATATTTTGACAGTCAAGGTCAGTCGGCGTCACTGATGGCTCGCGCATCAGCTGTAAACTTAGTGCTAAGGTTTGCGCTTGAAGGTGGTCTAAATCAGTGGCGTTACTGGCATAATCAGTCATTGTCGTTTCCTTAAAATCTCTCAAAAAGCTCGCTTATTTGCGTTGCATATTAGCATAAATTAGCGCCTTAGCGGGTCGCATTGTTCGCAATCGCTCAGCATTTTGGCTACAATACGCTTTTTTCTCACTGTGCTTTTTTGTGTTTTTTGCGAATGTTACTGGGGACGTGTGGTATCGATGAATATCTCTACTTTTTTAATGGGCATGAGCGTGTGCTTTTCGTTAATTTTGGCGATTGGGGCGCAGAATGCATTTGTGCTTAAACAAGGGCTAAAACAACAATTTGTGTTTATCGTGTGTTTGATTTGCGCGTTATCCGATGCGGTGTTGATTACGGGTGGCGTGTTTGGTTTTGGCAAACTGATTTCGCAATTCCCACTGATTATCACCATTGCCAAATACGCAGGGGCGTTGTTTTTAATTGTGTATGGTGCCCGAAGTTTTATTGCGGCTTATCAATCAAACCAATCGCTCATGGCGCAGGGTGAAGACGTTGGTAATTTAAAACAAGTGATTGCCATGTGCTTGGCATTTACTTGGCTCAATCCCCATGTGTATTTAGATACGGTGATTTTGCTTGGGACGATTGCATCACAGGTTACCGATAAACTGGCGTTTGCGTTGGGCGCAATTTTATCTTCGTTTATCTTCTTTTTTAGTTTGGGTTATGGTGCGCGTGTGCTGCAGCCGCTATTTGCTAAACCACTGTCTTGGAAAATTCTTGATATTCTCATCGGGATTGTGATGTGGGGGATTGCGGCAAGTTTATTACTGGCTAATTAACCCATCTTTTCTCATCCAAGTGGCAATGGAGAAGCGTTCACGATGGGTGATTGCGACTTGATGGACTAAGTTACTATTAAAAATCACCAATCTGTTACCTTGGGGCTGTAATTGTTGTTGTGTTTCATGCTGATCGATGACGACAATTTCACCGCCATCGTGCACGCCCCAACCCTCATTGAGATAAAAAACCGCCGATAACACACGTTCATCACGCCCTTGCGGATTGTCTGAATGCCACTGATAACCAAAACCTGCAGGGTAGCGGGCATAATGGGCTTCACTACGGCGAATGCCTGTGTATAAGGTTTGATTAAAAAATTGCGCGAGCTCATTAATCGCTTGTAGATACTGCATACCAATCGGACAGTGCTCATCAATCCAGCGCGTGCTATCCCCGCGAATGCTAGTGATTCGCTCACCCTGCGTCAAATTGGCGGCTTGGTAATCAATCAAGCCACTCTCTTTTTGTAACGCCTGAAAAAATTTGACGTCAAAACAGTCATCTAGCACGATAAACCCGTCATTAACCAAACCGTCAAGCTGTGCGTCATTTATTTTTCCAAACCAATTGGGCAGGATAAAATTCAACTCTGGCATATGCGCTATGTTTCCTCCACTATTGTTTAAACATTTAACTGGGCAATTTTTAGCAAAAACTTCTAGCAAAAACTTCGCCAATTTTTGATAGCTATGCTACCATACCTGCTAATTTGTTTACGAAAAATTTATTATGAATTATCAACACAGCTACCACGCGGGCAACTTCGCTGATGTGGTAAAACACGTTTTATTATTGCAATTACTTGAGATGATGAGCGCCAAGCCAAAACCTTATTATATTTTGGATGCGTATGGTGGGCGCGGTTTGTATTCACTGGCCAGTGATGAAGCCAAAAAAACGGGTGAAGCCATCCATGGCATTACCAAACTGCTAGCGCAAGATAATAGCCAAGCGCCACAGGCGGTGCAAACCTATCTACAAGATATTGGCTACGCCAAAAAATTCTACGATAAGCATGTGTATCCAGGTTCGCCTTGGTTCATTGCCCATCATATCGAAAAACAACAAGACGCTCACCCAGAAATTACCAATCGCGCCGAAGCGTTTGAATGGAAAGCAAGCGAGTTTGATGCGCTCAACTACCAACTGCACCAATTGCCCATTGGCGTGCAACATCGCAACGCCTATGAAGGAATTTTGGCGGTGCTACCACCGCAAGAAAAACGCGGGTTAATTTTAATCGACCCCCCCTTTGAACAGGAACACCGTGATTTTAGCGCGTTGGTAGATTTATTGGTAAAAGCGCATAAAAAATGGTCAACCGGGGTATTGGCACTTTGGTATCCCATCAAAAACAACGATGCGGTTGAGCTGTTTTATAAAAAAATGAAACGCACCGAAATCCGCCGTCAGTTGGTACTTGAGCTGAATATTTTCCCACCCGATTTGCCGATGGGTTTAAATGGGACGGGTATGTTGGTGATTAACCCACCTTGGCAATTTGATGCTAAAGCCGAAGAGATTTTGCAATATCTACAGCCAATTTTGCAGCATCCTGAAAGCCCACAAATGAGTGTGGAGCAGCGCACCAAAGTACAATGGTTGGTTGGCGAATAATGTCACACTTGGCGGGTTAACTGGTCACAAAACCCGCCAAATTTTGCAATTTGTTACCGAGCTCGATGCACTTAGCAATAAACGATTTATTATAGACGACCTGCAAGAGACAACCTGCAAGGATAATCAATGAATAACGATAATAACCAACCAACCCTTATCAAGACGCCCATCGACGCATTACAACAGCCGCAACAGCCGCAACAGCACACTAAGGATATCAATCCGATTCAGCTTGAGCATCAGCGTAACCGTGAATTGGCAGAAACCGATGACTACGATGGGCTCACCTTTGAAGTCATTGAAAATGCGCGTGTCGCTGACAAAACGATTGCGCAAAAAGGCGTTTATTTAATTCCCAATTCATTTACGCTATTGTCGCTGCTTGCGGCATTTTATTCGATTACCCAAAGCGCGTTGGGGGAAGGGCATTATATGCGTGCCTGTGTGGCGATTTTTATCTCGGCATTGCTAGATGGGTTAGATGGTCGGGCGGCAAGGCTGTTCAATGCACAAAGTCCCTTTGGCGAGCAGCTAGATTCGCTAGCCGACTGCATCGCGTTTGGACTGGCGCCTGCGTTATTGATTTATCATTATGCGTTAGAGCCGTTGGGGCGTATTGGTATCGCTTGCGCCTTTGTGTATGCTGCCTGTGCCGCGCTGAGACTGGCGCGTTTTAATGTACAAATTGGTGTTGTTGATAAAAAATACTTTGTCGGGGTAGCAAGTCCGTTAGCCGCTATTTTAGTCACGACGTTTGTGATGGTGCATATGGATTGGCAAGTTGAATTGCCGGCGACCAGTCCCGCTTTTCAAATTTTGGCAGCCATTTGGGTGGTGATAGCCGGCTTTTTGATGGTGAGTAATTTAAAATACTATAGCTTTAAAGAGTTTGATAAAAAGCGTGTCCCGTTTGTGGCATTGATTTTGATTGTGTTTGCGCTCGGTATCGTGCTGTATAATATTCCTGCAGGACTGCTCGCGATTAGCGTGATTTACGCCTTATCGGGCCCAGTAACTGCGGTTTGGAGCAAGCTTAAACGCAAACCTGTTTAGAGCTACTTTAGGTTTTTTTGTTTCAGTAGTAATTTTTTTTAGAAACGGATGTTCAAATAGTATAAAAACTGGCATGATGAGTGTATCGCTTTCATGCCCGTTTTTTTTGGGTAATATGATGCGTTGTTCAAGGATATGAACCATTAAT
>NZ_DALZSV010000015.1:42106-50760 GCF_032014955.1 Moraxella sp. CTOTU47724 | reverse complement strand
CTGTTGACGCCATTTAGCGAATCAAAATTAAAATCCTTGATGTTGTCTAGTTTTTTTCAGCTGACCCTTGAGCAAATCAACCAGTTGTATGACGCGCTTAATCAAACTAACACCCAAGCGGCGCAAGGGCAAGCTCAGCCTCATCAAGCTCATCAAGCGTCAACAAACACCAGTTTGGCTGAGATTCAGCAGTTGGTATTGACCGCCAGCGAATTGTGGCAAAAACACAGTTTTTTGGTCGCTATACAATGGCTGCTCAATCAGCCCCTTACTTTACCCAACCAAATCACACGCAATTTTTGGCAGCGTCTTGCCAAACATCCAAATGGCGAGCGATTGCTCATCGATTTGCGCCAGTTGTTAGATATTATTAGCGACCAGTTCAATGGACAGGTAGGCGAGCATCAACTGTTTGAGTGGTTCTGCGCCCAAGTGCAACAGCAGCCAAAAGAAGATTGGTCAACGCAGCAGCGCTTGCCATCTGATGAAGGGGTGCAACTGATGACCGTTCACGCGTCTAAAGGCTTGGAGTTTCCGATAGTGTTTGTGGTTGGGTTTACCGGGGAGAGTAAAGCCAAGTTTCGTGGTGCGCCGTTATATCTGTATAGTATAAAAACCACCCATCAAGCAGCGCCCCAATTCACTCAAAAATTGACTCAAAACAATGATAACCCGCTGTTAAGCCGCCGATTGACCGCATTACCCAGCCAAATAGCCGATAACAACTCAATTAATCCAATCAATTATGTCGCCATTGAAGACCAATCTGCCTATGAGGAACGATTGCGATTATTGTACGTTGCCCTTACCCGCGCAAAAGAACAAGTGTATCTTGTGACTGTCGCCAAAAAATCTGCGGTGAAAAATTCTGCTTTGACGCCTTTCATGGACGATTTGGCAAAATTTGCTGTCAAAGAAACATTGACTGAAACAACCCATATCATAGATTCAAATAGCCTAAGCAAATACTATGACTCAAAGCTAAAATTTACACCCAAAACAAATAGGCAAAATGAGCAAAACGCTGCTATCAGTAAGATTGATTACGATGACATCATCAAAGTCATCACCATCGATACCTTTAAGGGATGGGCGAATACCAGTTTTACCGCATTGTCTCGTTATATCGACCATACCAGCGTTGACACAGTGGTTAATGCCGAAGACAGGCAAGATGATGATATTTTGTCAGCGGCGCAAACCAATTTATTACCTATCCCCAATAGTAGGCTAGGGGGGGAGCCAAGTAACGAGGTTAATTCCATTAGATTTAACTTTGAAAAAGGCACAAACCCGGGTACTTTTTTACATAGTGTTTTAGAAGACATCGCCAATAACTACAATGAAACCCCTGAGTTGGCTGTACCACAACAAGATGTGAGAGCAGACAAGTTAAAACGCTGGTCAGTCATGGTGGATCGCACATTAAGACGCTACCAAATGCCGAGCAATTATTTTTCTACAAAAGAAAGTAGTGCAGGGCAGTATGGCAACTGGCATGATATCAACATCGATGATTTGCAGCCGGATTATATCGCGTTGGTGGATTGGCTAGATGACATCATCCATACGCCGTTAGCCGCTTCGGCAGTCCCGCTGGTCAATATCAAACACAACCAAAAAGTTGCTGAATTAGGGTTTAATTTACGCTTAAACCAGCATTTGTCATTTAGCGACTTAAACGCGTTGTTTCACCAATTTGATATCCCACTGCAATTGCAAAGCCAAGAAGTCAACACCATGGTTTGGCAGTATCTCAAAGGGGAGATTGACTTGGTGTATCAGCACGGCACACAGTTTTTTATCGTCGATTATAAAAGCAATTATCTTGGCAATGATTTCGACAGTTATAACCCAGCGGCATTATATGATGCGATGACCACACATAGTTATTGGTTGCAAGCAAGCATTTACCAAGTAGCGCTGCATCGCTATCTCAAGCTGCGGCTACCCAATTATGACATTAATACCCATTTGGGGGCGGTCGAGTATGCTTTTATACGCGGTATGTCACCCAAACACGCTACCTGTGGGAAACTAATAAAACAGTTTGATAGTGCCTTTATCTTGGCACTCGATGATATGTTCGGCTATCCCAATGGCAATTAAAATTAACCATCACGCATAAAGAATTTATTATGAAAACAAATACGACTGAGCCAACCGCTACAATTGAAGAAACTGCCAAATTAACCCAATTAGCCAGTTTTATTCAATACCGCAAGCAGCAAAAATCACAGCTAACTAACACCAAAATAAATAAAAATAGCCTAAGCAAAGAAAACCAAAATAACAACAAAAAAACCAAAGAAAAACCGAAAATCTTGCAAATTTTTGACCAAATCAATGAACAATTGTCAGAAGGACATACCGTGTATGAAATGACGGTCAACAATGAGGAAGAAAAATCACTCATTGCAGCGTTGACGACCAATAACTGGGCAAGCGTAATAGGCGCGAACGGGGATGAGTTATACAACCATGACACCAATACACCTATCATTATTCAAAAGCTCACCCAACCAGATGATGAAGTTTCTGCAACAGAAAATAAATACCTGGTCTGGCTACATCGGCAATGGCATGCAGAACAATCGTTAGCCAAGCAGTTGATGAAAATTGCCCATAGAAAAGTGGCGGCGTTTAGTGGTATATCATCATCACAGGACATCGATAATGGTTTGGCGCCCAATGCGATGCAGCAACTCGCCATCGACAAGTCGAGTCAACACGCACTGAGTATTATTATCGGTGGACCTGGCACCGGTAAAACTTTTACCGTGGCTAAACTGGTAACCACGCTGCAAAAGGGGCATGAGCATAAAAGAAAACAGGACCCTAATTTACCGCCTTTATCTATCACCTTGACGGCACCCACAGGGAAGGCGGCGCAGCGTATGCAAGAGTCATTACGTATAAGCTTGCAAAAAAGTTTGCAGGATGAAGAAATCACTTTGGACAATGCAAAAACCTTACATCGGCTGTTGGGTATTGGTCGTGATGGCATACCACGCTATCACGCCAAAAATCCATTACCCGATGATTTGATTATTGTAGATGAAGCGTCCATGCTAGGGCTTGAGCTTGCCAGTCAGTTGGTTGATGCTATCAAACCCACGGGTCGGCTGATTTTGTTGGGTGATGCCAATCAGCTGGCTGCGGTAGATGCAGGGTCGGTTCTATCGGATTTGTGCGCGGTGACGCGTTTGCAGCCTTATATCACGGAATTGACCGAGTCAAAACGCTTTGATTCAAATTCAGTTGTCGGTCAGTTTGCGCTCGCCATTCAGCAAAATTTGCCTGCACCTAAAAAAATAAAGCTAATCCATAGTTTGCTGCAACCCATTGATTTACAATCAATCAAGCCATCTCAAAGTGAAAATCCAACCGACTTGGTTGCTAAAAAACAGCAAACAAAGCAGCAAACAGCCAATATTCCTTTTTACCCAATTGATGCGTCTTCGAGTTTGCCTGCTGTTTTTAACCAATTAGCGAAACCTTACCATCCATTTTTCGCGCTTATGCAGCAATGGTACAGCCAGCCTGTCAATATTTTTGAAGCGAATAATCGAAAAGGGTTGTTTGAGGTATTTGATAGGTATCGCATTCTGTGTGCAGGGCATCAAGGACAATTGGGCACCCAATCAATCAACCAAAAGATGAGCCTAGCTTTTACCGAGTTTTCCAAAATCACTCGAACCAAAGCTTACTTTTATCACGGTTTACCGATTATCATCCAAAACAATGATTATCAGTTGGGGTTATTCAATGGCGATATTGCGATTTGTCTGTTGTACCAAGGGCAGCTATACGCGTGTTTTGCAGAAAAAGTAATACCTATTCAGCGATTGAGCCGTGAAAGTTGTGACTATGCGTATGCGATGACCATCCATAAATCACAAGGCTCAGAATTTCATACGGTTGCCATTTGTATTGATAAAGCCCATACAAGGCTACTAAGCCAAGCGCTGATTTATACAGCGGTGACGCGCAGTAAATCCGCCTTATCCATATATAGCGCTAAAGAAAATTTTGAGTTAGCTGTGACGCAAAAAGCCGTGCGACAAACTGGCTTACAACTACAATTTGATTATCTTAACAACACCCTATAAAAGATAGGTCATAAATACAGACATCATAAAGAGATACCTTCTAAAAAAAATACACCATAAAAAAAGGTATCTAGCGATACCTCTTTATTGATGACCAGCAGTTTTACACATTTTTTAACGCATAAATCCCTGGCATATGGCGTAGATACCCGTGATAGTCCATACCGCAGCCATACACATAGCGATCTGCCACATCGAGACCCACAAAATCAACTTTAAACTCTTGCACTTTTCGGTCATGGAGTTTATTTAGTAGCACACAGGTGCGGATAGATTTTGGATTTTCTTTTGCCAGCTCGTCCACCACCGCTTTTAAGGTAATGCCTTCATCAAAAATATCATCAATCAATAAAATATCTTCACCCGCCAAATCAATTTCAGGTTTGAATTTCCATTCAAGTTCATTGGTGCCTTGGTTGTTGCGATAGCGGGTAGCATGGATATAGTACATACGATGATAAAAAGTAAACTGGGTAAGCAGTTGACCTGCTGGAATCAACCCGCCATTCATCACCACCATCACAATGGGATTTTGACCTGCATAGTGCAGGTTGACACTGGCTGCCAAACGCTCGTAAGCACTACTCACTTCAAAGCTACTGATGAGACATTCAGAATTGCGTAGCGCTTCTTCGATTTGCTGATTGCTAAGTTGATTCATGCTGGACCTATTAATTTAAAAAAATAAGTGGGCTATTGTAACGCAGTTTTAGCCAATTGAATAATAACGGTTAGCAATACCTAATCGTTAAATATTAACGCTTGGTAATGTTTGGTAAAACGCTCCAGCGATTCTTGTGGCATTTGTGGGATTAAACGGCGTAGCGCGATATCAATGACTTTGACGATGATGCCATCGGTCACTGGAATCGCCGCGCGTTTGAGCATATTTAAATTGAGCGTTTTGGTAAAGTCAACTAAGAAATGCTGCAAACAGGCCTTGGTTAGCTCGCCAAATAAGCGAATCAAATTTTGCTGCTCTTCAAGCCCGTTACCTGCTTGGACGTTTTGTATGGTAGTCAGTAAACTCTTTGCAAGCTCGTCAGTGAGTGGCACTGAGATACGACGTTCACCCGATTGGGTGTTTTTTAACACTTTTTGGTCAAAAAAATCAAAGCTGGGTAACACATCTTCATTTTTTGTAGGGCTTAACAGTGTGTTAATCAGTTTATCGCTAGTCGCTTCAATGGTTGCTGCGGTTTTAATCAAATGCGCTTTTCGTTCTGAATCATCCGGTAGCGATTCGATTAATTTAATCAGTAGCGCATCCATCAGCTCTTTACTGGTCAACTGGGTGATTTTATCGCGATAAACATCATAACGTTCGCTACTTTTGCTAGCAATCAGCTCATACGCCTTATCAATGGTAGCGCTCAGTTCTGCGGAAGGGGTAAACCCAAAATAATAGCTCATAATATTTTTTCGTTATCCAATGATTTCTTCAGGGTAATCAATCACTACCCAGCCATTTTCTATCCAGTCACAAATTATATCAGTTTCGACATCAGCTGCTTGCAAAATTTGCTCATCGACGGATTCGCCATTGGCGAGCCGAATGAGGAGTGTTTGCGCGTTAGCGGGCATATCATCCGAATCAATAACACAGCCATTGACATAAATTTTTGCTTGAGTTTGTGAATCCGCTTGGGTTTGGGTAAAGATAATGCGGCTAGACATATCTTGCCTGATGACCGCACCCGCTGCCAAGGCGCTTTGTATCTCATCAATATCGGCATACGTGTCAGGGAGCATCAGCTCATATTGCCGTTTGCTTACCGTTTCGCTAATCGCTTGAGTGATTATTTCATCGCCAAGTTCAGAGTTTAGTAGCGCTATCAGCTGCGCTTTGATATCTTGAATGCTGGCTATCGACAGCTCGCCTGCAACTGCGGGGGGTTGGTTGATTTTGAGGGGAATGGCTAAATCATCAAAATGGGTAGCGACATCCGCCAAACTATCGAGCAGCTGTAAAGGAGTAGGGCGCCTAAAGCCAAAGGAAAAAGTCAAACAATCCTCAACGGCGACCCCGTAATGGGAGAGATTGGTCGGCACATATAGCACATCGCCCGGCTCAAGCACCTCATCAAATATCAGCTCGCCCATCTCATTCATCAAACGAATCGGTTGACCTGCTTCAAATTGGGTTGTTTGGTCGCAATACTTGCCCAATTGCCAATGACGTTTGCCGTACCCTTGCGCCAAAAAGACATCGTAATTGTCATAATGCTTGCCAACGCTGCCACCTGATGGCGCATACGACACCATGATATCATCACGTTGCCACTGTGGAATAAAATCAAACGCATGCCATAGGTTGCCAAGTGCTGGCGACCATTGTTCCATATTTTGCACCAGTACCGTCCAATGTTTTGGCAGTTTTTGAAAGTCTTTGGCGGTAAGAGGACTGGTTTTAAGTGACCATTGCTGGTTATTTTCGCTAATGAGTCGGGCAGTGGCGTCTTCATCTTGGGCAAGTCCGACGATATCGTCTGGCTCAAACATACCAACCAATTGCGGCAAGCCCTGCTTGATTAGCAGTGGTTTTTTTTGCCAGTACTCGCTCAAAAATTGTTCGGGGCTGATATCGCTAGGCAAACAAAAATGCTGGGTCATATTTTTTCGTTCAGTGAGGATATGTAACGCGCATTATAGCAAAGGCAGTCTATCAAAACCCTATAATAAAATTTTTTTCACCAAAGTGTAAAAAAAGCGTAAAAATATGAAACATATTGAACTGGAAAGTTTCATATTTTTGGTTGTATTGGCTATAGCGCTCGTATATAGTCAATACTCACAAGGAAGTACTCACAGCAAAGTTAGACGAGCAATATTTGATTGACTCGTTGGTTATACCACAACAAAGGAATGTTCTATGACAGCTATTTTAAATCAGCACGAAAACTACCTACAAGCCGACCAAGCTTATGATTTTCCCTTGCTTATCAAAAATTTATTGTCTCGTGCCAAAGTGGTCTCTGGCAACAAAAAAATCCATTATGCCGACAAAACCAGCTACACCTATCATGAGTTTTTCAAACGTGTCAATCGCTTAGCCAATGTCTTAAAAGGCTTAAACCTACAAAAAGGCGATGTGGTTGCAGTCATGGATTGGGATACACACCGTTATTTGGAGTGTTATTTTGCCATCCCGATGTGTGGCTATATCTTGCAAACCGTCAATGTGCGTTTGTCAGAAGACAAAGTGCTATATACCATCAATCATGCCAAACCAAAAGCGCTACTGTTAAATTCAGAATTTTCACCGATGATCAAAAGCCATACCCAAGATGCGCCATCGGTCGAGCATGTGATTTGGTTGGATGATAACAACACGCCAATGCCCCCATACGCCCAAGGCGAATATGAAGCCATGCTAGCACAAGCCAGCGATGAGTACGAGTTTGAAGATTTTGATGAAAACACCATTGCCACAACCTTCTATACCAGCGGTACAACCGGCAATCCCAAAGGCGTATTTTTTAGCCATCGTCAAATCGTCCTGCATACGCTCGTCGTCGCAATTGGCTGTGCGCTGAATGTCGAAGGTCAAGGGCTACGCTACTCGGATGTCTATATGCCAATGACACCGATGTTTCATGTCCATGCTTGGGGGTTTCCATTTGTCGCAACCATGCTAGGGCTGGAGCAAATCTATCCAGGTCGCTATGTGCCTTCCACCATGGTTGACTTGGTAAAAAAACACAAAGTCACCACCACCCATGGCGTGCCAACGATTTTGCAAATGCTACTGGGTGAAATCAACAAACGCCAAGAAAAATTCAATGGCTTAAAAATGGTCGTCGGTGGCTCTAAGCTTAATCAAGGACTTGCCAAAATGGCTGTAGCCAGCGGCATCGAAGTGTCTACGGGTTATGGTATGTCAGAGACTTGTCCTATTATCAGCATTGTCAGCTTTGATGAAACATTCCAACATATGAGCGAAGAGCAACAAATTGAGCATCGCTGCTTGTCTGGCTCACCGGTGCCATTGGTCGATTTGCAAATCTGGCATAACGGCAAACGTATGCCAAACGATGGCACATCCACAGGCGAAATCGTGGTGCGTTCACCTTGGTTGACGCAGAGTTATTACAAAAATCAGGATGCAGGCAACGAGCTGTGGGAGGGCGGTTATCTGCATACCCAGGACATCGGTTGGATGGACGCAAAAGGCAATGTTAAAATCACCGACCGGCTAAAAGATGTCATCAAATCGGGTGGTGAATGGATCTCTTCGCTTGAAATAGAAACCATCATGTCATTACACCCAAGCGTTGCCGACATTGCTGTGATTGCGATTCCTGATGCGCGCTGGGGTGAGCGTCCGATGGCATTGATTGTGCTCAAACCCGATTATCAAGACACCAAAGCTGAAGACATCATCGCGATTGCGCAGCAAGCGTATGAGCGCGGTCATTTGCCAAAATACGGTATTCCACAGGATGTGAAATTTATCACGGAATTGCCAAAAACCAGCGTGGGTAAAATTGATAAAAAAGTCATCCGCGATCAATATGCGCAAGGGTTATTTGCTTAGACTGT
>NZ_DALZSV010000015.1:27519-42006 GCF_032014955.1 Moraxella sp. CTOTU47724 | reverse complement strand
AGTAAAAAAGGTAGAATTTTTTCTACCTTTTTTATCAAGCCAGCAATCCATCAAACCAGTAAGCGCTGATTGACCTTTGCCATCGGTAACGGATACTGTCGGGCTTTGGCAATATCGCGTGCGACTATATTGACTTCATTGACATCAATTTTGTGCCAGTTGGGACGCTTGCAAGCAGATTTTTCTATCAAATTGGCGTCAACTAGCGCATCCATGACTTTATCCGCCACATCTAGGGTAGAATTGGCTTTCACATTTTCTGCCACCGCATAACGCAGCTTGGCAAACACCTGCAAATCCGCGACGCGCACAGTAATATCATCACTTGGTACTTGCTGCCCACCATATAGCGCATTATCTCCCGCTTGGGCAGTTCGAAAACTTGGCACAAATTCACTGACATAATCTATGGCGTTTTGGGTGCGCTGTTTTAGTGCGTTTGGCTCCCAGCCGTTTTCAATATAATTTAGATATTGTGGATTAATGGGCGGTTGGCTGCTTTGTTGTGTGGCTTCGGTCAACCCATCATTAAATAAGGTGATGTTTTCGGTCATGCCATGCAGCTGAAAAAACCCGTCTGGATAAGGGGTAAACTGCGCCATGCCATTGGGGGTGCCACGCTCACCATGAAAAATAATCTCAGGCAAACGCCCCTTATAATCACGCCATTCACTGATATAAGAAGCTTTAAATTCTACCATGCGCTTGATATGCACGCCTGCCTTGTCATCAATAATACCGGTTCTAAACCCGCAAGCATTGACCACAAAATCGGCATAGATACGCTGAAGCTCACCATGCTCATCGGTAAAAGACACTTGCCAGCCATCCATATGACGGTTTAAATCATCAACTTGGGCATTTAGATGTACCTGCGCACGTTGTAGGCGCTGCAATTGTAAAAAAGCACTGGCAGAGAGTCTAAAAATATTCCAGCCAAATTCTTGCACCGCGATGATGGGATATTGCAGTTTTTCCAAATCCATTACTTTAAGAGCCGCCACAACCCACTCATCCGTGGTGGTCGGAATGTCTTTAGCTTCTAATTGAACCAGTTGTTGAATTTGCTGCTTGTCATACACTTGGTAATAATCTTCGACATTGCCCAACACTTGGTTGCTAGGGTCGGCATCAACCAATGATTGATAGTAAGTCGTTAACATATCAAGCCGTGGCAGTAAGTCAGTGGCGGTATTGTTATCGCGTTTTGGCACCGTGATGAGGGTGGGGCGCACATCAATACTCTCTGGATACAACTTGGCAATATCAATACATTGGCGCATCAACATGCGGCAATCTTCATCACTGATTTCGCGGTACAAATTGCCACCTGCATGCAGATGACACATGGGTGGGGCGTTGATAAGACTGGCATTTTTTTCAATCAAATGCACATGAATGCCCGCCATCGCCAGCCGTATAGCAATCGTAGAACCTGCTGAACCACCGCCAATCACTGCTACGGTCGGTGATTGCGTACTTGAATTAACGTACATAATTTTGCCCTTATGCGTTGCCCAAAATGAAGAAATAAATTGTAGCGGAAAATAATCTAGTTACTGTGACATTTATGCAGTCATTGTCGCTTTTGTTGTTAATGAATTTTACCTAATAGTATATATTAAAATAAGTAGTATTTTTTATACTTTTTAGTATAAAAATATATTGAAAATTCTAATGTTATCAGTTAAAGTTAATTTAGCTTAAAAAGCTGACCTGTATTTTATCCAACAATCATAATTAAGTAAGGAAAATAAGTATGTTAAAACAAGCCTTCCTAGCAGCGGCGATTTCTACCACGTTATTAGCCGGTTGTGCCACGACGCCAACCCATACCGCTCATGCACCGATGCACGCGGCTAACATTGTTGATGTAGCAAAATCAAATCCAGATTTTTCAATATTAGTTGAAGCGGTGGTAGCCGCAGGTTTAGCCGACACCGTCGCGACCACTAAAAACATCACCGTATTTGCGCCGACCAATGCTGCGTTTGCCAATCTACTTGCTGAGCTCGGTATGACCAAAGCGCAATTGTTTGCAAACAAACCGCTATTGCAATCTGTGTTAACTTATCATGTGCTGCCAGCCACAGTAATGGCAAAAGATGTCAAGCCAGGGATGGTTAAAACCTTACAAGGTCAAAACATCATGGTGACTTCAAATGGTAAATTACAAGATGCCAATGGACGTGTTGCCAACATTGTCACCACAGATATCAAAGCGAGCAATGGTGTGGTACATGTAATTGACCGTGTCATTTTGCCAAAAAGATAAGTTATCATAGATAAAGTTATCCGCCATAAATTGTTGTCTTTAAGCATAATTATCTTTAGCTATAGTTGCCAACAATTTATTGGTCTGATGACATAGCGGTGATACGAGTCATCGCTATTTTTTTAACTTTCAAAAATCGTATAGAGCGGATAAAACTATGAAACGGATTGCCATTATCGGTGCAGGATTAGCAGGATTAACTTGTGGTAAAGCGTTGCAACAAGCAGGGCACGACGTAGTGATTTTTGAAAAATCCCGTGGCATCGGTGGGCGATTGGCAACGCGCCGTGCTGAACCATTTTATTTTGATCATGGTGTTGCCGCGTTTACTGCCAGTAACGACGATTTTCAAGGTTTTGTCAATCAATTACTCACTGAAGGGGTGATTGCAGTATGGGCAGTTGACCAAGCTACCCCCGATAATTCCTTCATATCTACTGTATCTACCAAACCACACTCCGTGCCCAGAGTGTCTGACTGTTATTCTGACTACTATGTGGGCATACCCGCTATGAATGCCATTGGTAAACATCTCGCCCGTGGCTTAACTGTGCAGCGTAATACTAGGGTAGCCTCTATCATTGACCATCATCCGATTTTTAATAGTTGGGAGTTGTTAACTGACAAGGGTGAAACATTGGGTCAATTTGATTGGATTATTTCGGCGATGCCTGTGGAACAAGCAAAAAGCTTTGCTCAGACATCGCTACATACCAAAGTGTTGAATAAATATGCACTTATGCCTTGTAGTGTGCTGATGCTGGGATTTGATACACCGCTGGCTTTAGACTATGAATATGCCAAAATCGAGGGTGAGGATATCGATAAAATTATCGTCAATAGTGCAAAACCCCATCGAAAAGGCGGTTATAGCCTTGTGATTCATAGTACCCCAGCATGGACCAATAGACATATTGAGGAAGATAAAACTGCCTGTATCAACCATTTGACACAAGCGGCGAGTCAAATATTGGGTATCGATTTATCGACTGCAGCACACAAAGACATACACCATTGGCGCTATGCCACAGGCGAAGCGGTTAACCTCCCATCAGGTGACCACCAGTTAGGCTATCTATTAGATAGCGACCAAAATATCGGTGTCTGTGGGGACTGGCTACTTAAGGGTGATGTCGAGTCTGCCTACTTAAGCGGTCAAAAACTGGCAAAAGCGATAATTGGATTACTAAAAAGCGAGTAGCGTATGCAAAATATTGCCATATTTGGTGCTTCTGGCGCGATTGGAAAGGCATTTTGTGATTGTTTGGCTAGTGCCTATCCAAATGCCACCATTCATGCCATTGCTAGAAAACCCACTGCATTTAGCCACCCCCATATCGTCCCTCATCAGCTTGATTTTGATGATGAACTGGCTGTCGCCGCGCTTATCAAAGAGATAAGCAGCACTCAAGCGTTGGACAGTGTCATTGTGACGATTGGGTTATTACATGAGTCTAAAATCGACGCTCAACACATCGCGCCTGAAAAATCACTGCGTGATATCACAGCCGATCAGCTGCACCAATATTTCCATATCAATGCGGTATTACCGATGATGATTGCTAAATACGCCTTGCCCGCCTTAAACAAATCCTCCCAGTCGCTATTTGCCGTATTGTCGGCACGGGTAGGGAGTATTTCGGATAATCGCTTGGGCGGGTGGTATGGTTATCGAATGGCAAAAGCAAGTTTACATATGGGCATTAAAAACTTAAGCATCGAACTGCAACGAAAAAACCCCAACGCAATTATTGTTGCTTTGCACCCTGGCACGGTAGCCAGTGAGTTATCCAAACCCTTTCAAAAAAATGTGGCAGAAGGCAAGTTATTTACCGCAGCGTTTTCCGCGCAAAGTTTACTTAAGGTTTTGCATCAGCTCACACCCAAAGATTCGGGGAAAATTTGGGCTTGGGACGGCAAAGAAATTTTGCCTTAAATCTGCCTTAAAATTGTGCCTTAGCCTTGTATTAGGGTTGTAGCTGCGTACCTAGCTTAAGGCTAATCCATCAACCAGTTTTTGTAGATGACGCCCACAATCACGCAAGTTAATCCTGTCACCAAGCCGCCCCAAATAAAATCAACCAGTGCCGCAGTTTTATCATAACCTTTAAGTAATGCTAAGCTTGTAAAATCATACGTTCCATATGCCATTAGCCCAATGACCACCCCATATCCTGCCAATACTGCCAATGACGCGTGAGATTTTAGCTGCGGGTAAATGACCACCACACAAAGCGCAAAAACATAAAATAGATAAAACACGCCTGCTGCGGTCATATTGGGTGATTCACTGAGCAGATGTCCAATGCGGGGGGCATAAAAGCGTTGGGTCATGGTTTTAAGCCATACGGCATCAATACCCAAAAATACCATGACGGCGATCAGATATACCCACAGATAGTTTAATGGTGCCATTGCTAAATCCTTGTGTCCTGTTATTAATTATCATGAACCCGTTACCGCGCGAATTGGATTAACGGTACTGGGCTTTTTCAAGGCGTACTTGCACCACGCCAATGGTTTTTTCCAAAAATCCGGCTTCACAGTACGCAAAATAAAAATGCCACAAACGTATAAACGCATCGTCATAGCCGAGCGCCTTGAGCTGCGGTAGCGCCTGCATAAAGTTATAGCGCCAATCAATCAAGGTACGGGCATAGTCATAGCCATAATCAACCAATGACGTTACTTGCATATCGGTATGGTCACGCGCTTGGCTAAGAATTTCACTGTTAGACAATAAACACCCGCCGGGGAAAACATGGGTTTGGATAAAATCCACCGCGAGCAAATATTTTTGATAACCTCGGTCATTAAAGGTAATTGCTTGTAATACCATCAGCCCATTATCTTTGAGCAGTCGATTACACTGGGCAAAAAAATCTGGCAGATATTCATGACCGACCGCTTCAATCATCTCAATACTGACCAGCTTGTCATACTTGCCGGTAAGCTCACGATAGTCTTGCTTTAGCAGGGTGATTTTATCGGTTAGATTGGCAGCGGCAATGCGGTGTTTGGCTTCTTCATACTGCGCGTCTGAGATAGTGGTGGTGGTGACACGGCAGCCATACTGAGTGGCAGCATAAATAGCAAACCCACCCCAGCCCGTACCGATTTCAATGACATGATCGTCAGCTGTTAACTCAGCCAATTCACAAATTTTTGCCAACTTGTGGGTTTGTGCGGCCGCCAAACTTGATAAGGGTGTCGGATAAATTGCCGATGAATACATCATGCGCTCATCCAAAAATAATGCATACATCGCATTACCAATATCATAATGGGCTAAAATATTGGATTTGGCGTTGCGTTTATCATTATGCCGATTGCGGTGTTGGCGGTGTTCCCAGCGTTTGGTCACATTGGCAAATTTTGCTTCGATGGTATTGATGAGGGTCAAATTGCGCGCAATCAAACGTAAAAATGCTGTTAAATCATCGGCTTTCCACAAACCATCAATATAATCATCAGCAAAAGCAATCGAACCGCCTGTTAATAGATGTTGATACACCTTTGGTGAATGGATGGTAAGTGTCACTGCCAAAGGATGATTGCCAATTTGTTCCCCTAGCGTTCGTTGTGTATCGCTCACTGGCGACTGTGTTACAGGCTCAGTATTCATCACCCTAACACCGAAGGTTTTATGAGTCGCTACCTTATTCGCCACCTTAGTTGCTACAGGGTCAGACTGATGAAAGGTTTCAATCACGGTTAGATGACCCTGTTTGAGCTTTGATAGCAATAAAAATATTATTTGCCGCGCTGCTTTTGCCGCACTTTGTTGAACAGGCGTGAGCAGATGGTCAACAATTGGGTAGGGTAGATAGTCCGTAAACGAGCGCCGCTTGGCTAAATCGGATTGACGGCGTTTAACCGAGGTCTCCTTACCTTTTGATAGGTGATTTGACGGGTGAGAGATTGCAGTGTTTTTAGCCTCTAAAGAAGACGGTGTCATAGTCAATTCCCATAAAAAATTTCAGTAAATTACTGGGGTAAACGTTGGTTATAAGCTTGATAAGGTACACGTTTTAGCACGTATAATTTAAAAGCCTGCCAGTAAATTTGCAGTAATGATGTGGCACTCATCCAGGGTCGGCGCTTAATTGCCGTTATCACCGAAGCCTCGTCCAATTGAACGCCTTTTAGACTCACGCCTGCATTAAACACTTTGCCACGCCTATCTGTCAGTCCAATATCAATCACAACATCAAAGCCATTTTGCTCGGGATTGTCATTTGCCGATGCATAGCGTTTAGGGTGAATCTCAACACGCCAATGATATTGCTGATTGATGGGATTAAAAGGCGATACATGAAAACCTTTGTCATGTTGGTACAAGGTCTTTTCACCTGCGAGTAAAAAACCATAGTAATGGCGTTTGTTCCAAGGGGTGTTAGAGACTTCTGCCAAAAAATGGCTTGGCTGGTGGTTCTCATCAAAGCCAATATAAAAATTGACAGGGCTAAAATACCAACCCATATTACGTAACACGACCAAAGCCACCACCTCGCCAGTCGGCTGACTGCCAGTCAATTGCTGCCAAGTTTGTTGGGCTTTGACCAATAAACTAGCCGATGGCGCAGGTTGTCCTAACGAAGCGGTTAGGCGGTTATCTAAAGAGGGGTCTAATCGATTGATAGCAAAATAATCTTCTTGATGGAATTGATAAAGCGCCCAATGGTGCTGCGATAGCAGAGGGAGAGTCAATGATTGTTGCAGCGATTTTTTCAGCCATTTTTTCAGCCATTGGGGCAACCATGTTGGCACATGACTGGCGCTCATATTTACATTAGGTAATGGATTGTCCGCTAGCTGGGTTAAATTGACTGCCCAAAACCGATAGGGGTAATGAAATTCATGATTGGTAGGGATTTGTCTGGCATGCCAAGTCATACCTTGCAGGATTTGATGGGCAAATGTCATGATGATTTACCTTTGAGGGGTGTTGCACAAACCATCATGCGCTAGGTTTTGGCAAAACGCATGGTTGGTCGTGGCGGTTACTTGCCGTCGCTGCAGCACCGAGCGTTTTTTATCAGCGTGGCTCGGTAACTTTGATACGGTAAATTTTGCCGACGGTTTGCTGGGCTTAGATAGCCGTTTGATTTGTGCAGCGGTTGTGGCAGCTGTGGTATTGGTAGTGACCAAAATATCGATATCCACCCCCAAACTTTGGCATACCCGCAAGCCACTTTTTACCCCATCTTCATGAAACCCATTAAACCAATAAGCGCCACAAAAATGGGTATGCTGCTTCGCTGAAATTTCATGCCAGCGTTTTTGGGCATTGGTCATTTTGTTGTCATATACAGGGTGGCGATAATCCACATGTTTGATGACATGCGCCTCATTAATCGGCGTATTAAGCGTCACCAAATAGTTATGTTTTGCCGTCAATCGTTCAAGGATATTCATGTGATACGTCAATATAGGTTTTTGGTCAGCCACGCGCGCGGTGGGTTTATCTATCGCGTAATTCCAACTTGCCCAAGCCAGCGGTTTTTTGGGTAGAACTTGGGTGTCAGTATGCAAAACCGCTTCGTTATCGGTATACTCAAAAGCCCCTAAAATAGCCGATTCTGTCTCAGTGATGTCAGCTAGTAGACGTCTTGCTACATCGGCATGGCAAGCAAATACCACGTCATCAAACACTTGGGTTTGACGCTTACCTTGATGAATAAATTCAATGCTAACCCCATCCTTGCCACGCGTGACCGATTGCACTGGGGTATTGATATACAGGGTTGTACCTGCTGCAGCAAGCCGAGTGATTAAGGCATTGACGTATTGCTTCGAGCCGCCCACTAAGGTAAACCACTGTGGGCGATTGACCACATCTAGCAGACCATGATTATCAAAAAACTGGGCAAAAAAGAGTAGGGGAAAACGCTTGGCATCATCCATTCCCATCGACCATATCGCAGATACCATCGGCACCAAGTAGTTGGTTTTAAACAACTCGCCATAGTCATGACTGTCTAGATAATCCCCGAGTGTTTGCTGACTTAAAGCGGCTTGCTGCATTTTATCGGCTTGGCGAAAATTCGCTAATAGTGATTTGGTCTCGCGATTAAAGCGTAAAATCTGCTGAACAAATTGCCAAAATCGAGGGCTTAGCACATGGCGTCGCTGAGAAAACAGACTGTTTAAAGTATGACCATTGTATTCAAAATTAATATAAGTATTTTTAACTGAAAAACTCATCTCAGCTTTTTGAAATGGCACGTTGAGTTCATCAAGCAAGCGAATAAAATTGGGGTAAGTACGCTCATTAAATACAATAAACCCTGTATCGATGGCGACTTTTTCGGTTGATGGTCTAAACGGATTTTTAAAAGCTGAGCGCTCGGAAACAGTGACATCCAGCGTATTGACATGCCCGCCTAGATAATCATTGCTTTCAAACATCGTCACCACATGACTGTCTTTGAGATAATACGCACATGTTAGCCCTGATACGCCACTGCCAATAATGGCAATCTTTGGTGTGGTAATATTTGGCTTAGTAGGCTTGGCTACTATAGGATTAGCCACTACAGGTTTGGGGACTGTGTAATTAGAGTGCGGGGATTTTTTTGTAAACACTGCCATGTGCGGACATACCTTTAAAGCCAAGTCAAATGATTAACAAGTCAAATAATTAAGTCGTATGAGAAAGTTTTGAACCCACAAAATGCCATACTGTATCAGGTAACTTTGCCAATAGCTTTAAGGGCTGTACCAATGTCTGCGGAAATTCAATGATATTATCATCATTGGCAATCCCTTGTTGAATGGCTTGGCTGGCTTGCTGTACGGTTTGCAAAAAAGGCATTGGAAAGTCGTTCTGCAGCGTCATCGGCGTTTTGACAAAGCCCGGTACTACCAAAGCCACTTTGACCCCATAAGGTTGCAGGCTCATCTGCAAGGTTTTGCTCAGATAATGGATTGCCGCTTTTGAGCTACCATACCCCTCTGCACGCACAAAGGGCACCAAAGCAGAAGCTGAGCCGACGGTGACAATTTTACCTTTAGTTGCCTTCAGGGCGGGTAGTAGTGCTTCAATGGCATGCACCAACGAGCCATAATTTGCGTTCATCACCCTCATGATAGACCGCGAATCAAAGTCTGGCATGTCAATGTATTCACAAATACCCGCCGCAGCAATGAATAAATCCAGCGTTTTAATGTCGCTAAAAGCTTGCATCACGGCATCATACTCGGTTAAGTCAAGCTGAATCGTTTTTGCTCCCATCGTTGCCAATGTGTGCAAAACATCGCTGTTTCGACCCACGGTATACACCTCATGCCCTTGGCTTAGATAATCCATCGCCAACTGTAAACCGATGCCTGAGGTTGCACCTGTAATGACGATGGATAATGGCTTTGAGGAATTGGGGGTGGGCATCATAGCGACTCAATATAACAACTCAATACAAAATTTTGAAAACGACTTACCGCATACTATAAAAGAGTAGCGGATGGTTGGCAATAGGTTTTATACTATTTAGTATAAAAATATAATTATTAGTATATAATCAAATAATAAGTATCATAAAAACATTTGTAGTATAATATTAGCTAATTTTTAACCTCATAAATATTAGAAACCTGAAAAACATTAGAAAATTGTGATGAAAAAGTTAACGTTTAAACAGCGAATGATGCTAGAGCGTGAGTCGCTGATTATTGAAACAGTCAACCATTTGTTAGCCACCAAAGGCTATGACGCGATGACCGTCGATGAGATTGCTGATACGGTGGGCATTGCCAAGGCGTCATTGTATCGACATTTTCCCAGTAAAGAAGCGCTAGGCATGGCGGCGCTGGTTGATATCATGCACAAAGCGCTTGAGGTCATCAATCAGCTAAACGCGACTGAACAAACCGCCATCGATAAGCTAAAAGCGCTGACACAGTGGGCGATGCGACTAAAACTGGCGCAAAAAATGCCGAATCTGCCGAGTGAAAACTCCCAGCTGCGCGAGCTGCTAATTGCCAATGACGATTACATCAACAACTTGGTGATGTTGTCAGATAGCATCGGTGAATGGATTGAGCAAGCGCAAGCAGAGGGGAAGTTGCAAAGCAACATACCAGGACTGGCAATTTTATATACCTTATATGCCAGAGCTTGTGACCCTGTACTGGGGTTTTTACGCTCGTCGCAGCTGTATAACGATGATGAGATTATCGCTATCGTGACCCGCACGTGTTTTGAAGGGCTAACCTAAATTCAGCGAACGCAGACCACTAACAATAAATAGCCAAAAATCCAAGACAGCGTAGAAAAAAAGTAGAAAAGTATGAGTAATTTTGTGATTCATCGTGAGCATGGCATCAGTAAAGCGCAAGCCTTTGAGATAACCGAAGACTGGATTGTCTCAGCAGAAAAAGACTATAAAATGCATTGCGATGTAGTGCGCAGTGATGAGCAAATACGTGTCAATTTTTCTCGTGCCGGTGTGACAGGTATGTTAACAGTGGATGATAAAGTATTTGATATGCAAGCAAAGCTTGGGTTTTTATTCAAAAGTTTTTTGCCACTGATAGAAAAGACGGTGAATCAAAATCTTGATAACGCATTGCAAGCTGTGAAAGACCGTTAGCAGACACGGTGAGCCTTGAGTGGCAGTTAGCGTTTAGTTTGAATTATTTTATTTAACATAATATACATTATGCGAAATAAAAGCTATGGGCGTCAAAAACGAGATGTATGGCACAGTGATTAATTTAATGATGAAATGACAATTAGCAGCAAAACCATTTGCATTTATCAATCAATAATGAGTAGTATGCTCACTCAATTATTTATTTATCGTTTGTTTGTTTATCATTAAAATCGCCAAGGATTTATCATGATTGGATTTATTGCCCGTCACAGTACGATTTTTATGCCATTGTTTGGTGTGATTGGATTTATATTTCCTAACTTGTCGCATTTTGTCCTTGGGCTTCTGCCGCAGATTTTATTTTTCTTGATGTTTTTTACTTTGTTGGGCATTGACCAAACTCAGCTGATTAGACGCATGACGACGCAATATGTTTGGGGATTTGCCATCTTCCAAAGTGCGCTTATGAGCTTAGCCATGACCTTGATTGCTTATTTACTGGGTGTCCGTGGTGATTTGTTGTTGGCTATCGCGGGTCTATCAGCCACCGCACCGCTATTTGGTACGGGCGCTATTGTGAATGCAGTTGGTTTTGATGCACTATTAGCCATGGCAAAAACTATCACAGCCACGTTGGTCATGCCTGTTAGCTTGCTGGTGATATTGTGGTTGCTTGGCAGTAAGGACGCCCATTTAGACTTTGTGCTGTATATTAAGCGGTTATTAATTTACATTATCGCCCCCATGATTTTGGCGGTCGCAGCACGCCAATATATTCCCCGTGATAAGCTCAATACTTATTATCCAAAAATTGCCAAGTTTAACATTATTCTACTGATGATGTTTCCGCTTGGATTGATGTCGGGCTTTAGACATACCTTTGACACCAATCCCATGCAGGCGTTAAGCTTATTTGGTTTGGGCACTGCCTTGTCGTTAGTATTTTACTTTTCTGCTTATTTTTTATACCGCCGCTTTGGCTATGAAAACGCCATTATCTCTGCGCTGGCTTGCGGTGGTCGCAATGTGTTATTGGCGTATACCATTACCACGCCATTTATGGGTGCGATGTTTTTACCGCTGATTGGCGCGTACCAATTGCCTTCGTTTTGCTTGCCGTTATTGGGTAAAAAAATGGTCAAATGGCATACTATCGACAGCCAAGCCAGCCTAAAATAATGCTAATGTTCAATCCGTTTGATTTATTCGTATGCTAACGTTTCAACTCAATCTACTGCCACAGTTATCATCACAAGCCTTGTATGGCATTTTTAAGGCGCGCTGTGATGTGTTTGTTGTAGAGCAACTTTGCGCTTATCCAGACATTGATGATACCGACTTGGTCTGTTGGCATTTACAGGGTTTTATCGATAATTATCTGGCGTGTTATGCGCGGATTATCCCACCTGATTATCATTATTTGGGTTATGTCGCGATTGGTCGTGTGTTAACGGTTGGCGAGTTTCGCGGTCACCATTATGGGCGTGATTTGATGCAAAAAGCCATTGAAATTTGCCAGCAATACTACCCTAGCCAGCCGATTTTTATCGCCGCTCAAACTTATCTGATACACTTTTATCAAGCGCTCGGCTTTTGTATACAAGGTGACTGTTACCTTGAAGACGGCATTGAGCATGTCAATATGATATGGGAAGTCAAACATGATGCATAACCGTGCTGATTATCGGCTATATTTGGTCACAGATCGCCATTGCTTGCAACAGCAGACGCTTGAGCAAGCCGTTGAACAAGCGATATTGGGCGGCGTGACATTGGTGCAGCTTCGAGAAAAAGCGATTGCTAGTAAAGAGTTCTATGAGCGCGCGCTGCGTATCAAAGCGATTTGCCACCACTATAACGTGCCATTACTGATTAACGACCGTGTCGATATCGCCCTCGCAGTTGAAGCAGATGGGGTGCATATCGGTCAAAGTGATTTGCCTTGTGGCGTGGTTCGGCAAATTTTAGGCAAAGATAAAATCATTGGGGTTTCCGCGCGCACCGCCCAGCAAGCGATCCAAGCGCAAGCAGACGGCGCAGATTATTTGGGCGTTGGCGCGATGTTTGCCACATCTACCAAACAAGATGCCCAAACAGTCACCATAGCGAGCCTAACGCAAATACGACAAGCGGTAACGATTCCGATTGTCGCCATTGGTGGTATCAATCACACCACCCTGCCCGCCTTACAACACGCGCTGCAATCTGCCGAAATGTCCACTGGTGGTGTGATTGACGGCGTGGCAGTCGTTTCTGCAATTTTGGGGCAAAAAGATGTCAAACTTGCCAGTGAACAGCTTAAAGAAATAATAAAAATCAAATAAATCAATCACTTAGATTTTTATCAGCCGTAGCTGACTATCAAAACGCCTTGCTTGCTGGGTAATAGGGTCAATAAACGCGATGGATTTTGCCAACAGTTGCAAAGGCTTCGTAAAATCGCTACTGCCTTGGGTCTTGACAGTGGGATAAAAATTGTCATTTAACAGCGGCATACCTAAACTTGCCATATGCACCCGCAACTGGTGTTTTTTGCCCGTCACCGGGGTTAATCGGTATAAACTAAACGCCCCATTATTTTCAATCAATTCAATCACAGTATGCGCATTGGGCTCACCTTGGGCCGTCTTGGTCAAAAAAAACGGCTCACCACTCTCAAGTCTGGAATGGATGTGAAAGGGATAACATAAATCGCTGCGAGTCGGTGCTATGGCGTGGTAAGTTTTGTGTATGTGTCTATCGGCAAACAGCGCATGATAGCAAGCGCGACTACTTGGATTAACCGATAATAACATCACGCCTGCCGTGTCCTTATCCAACCGATGCAAGGGTGAGATATCATTTACCGCTAACTGCTGTAAATCTGGATGATTTCTTAATTTGGCTAGTAGGGTTTGGCTGACATAGTGACCTGACGGTGTGACGGGTAAAAAATGCGGTTTATCGACCACCAGTAAATGTTCATCCAAATGAATAATGCTGGGCTCAAATGGAATGATAGGCTCATTCTCAACCTGCCTATAGTACAAGATGGTTTGCCCTGCCAAATAGGGCGAATCGTGTTTGAGCGGCTCGCCACGCTCAAGGCTAATTAAACCGCTGTCAAACCGTCGTTGCCAGTTTGCCAAACTAATATGAGAAAAATGCGCTGCCAAATAATCGATAAGCCGCCCACCCATATACAACTTATCATGGGGTAAATATAACTTACTGGGTTTCATGCCACGCTGTATCATGTTAAATCTATCATTTTTAAAAACCACTTTATCGATGCTGTTTTATTTTACGCCCATTTATTGGGCTAACAACAACTGCACGGTTATCGCATGATTAATGCTTAGCACATCATTGGGCAGCAAAACATCATGTCGGTTGATGGGTTGACCGTTTCGGGTAATGCTGATGTTGGGATCAATCTCATCAATCAGCAGCTGTCCTTGAGATTCGACAATCGCAAAATACACGCCACTGGCAAGCTTTAGGTCATTGGCGGCAAATAGACGTAAGGCATGCGCGATTTGCGCCTCGCGACTGGCAAACACAATCGGAAACTCGCGTACTTTTTGTTGGCGCTCCCCTAGCCCATCCACAGATTTTATGGTCAAAACAATCTGCTGT
>NZ_DALZSV010000015.1:0-27419 GCF_032014955.1 Moraxella sp. CTOTU47724 | reverse complement strand
ACCTCACCTTTTTGCAAACGTGCGATATCCGTTGGCGTGGCTTGCACTTTGGCTTTTAACCCAAATTGCGCTTCGTCGGACAAGCTTACCCCAATTGTGGCAAGCTTGGGTTTTAACACCTCATAGCCGTAAGATACCAAATCAATGGCATCATGCGGGGTATTGGTGGATTTATGGGCATGATTAAAACTGCTAAATAACTGCTCTACCATCGCGGTTGTCAGTCCATCATTAGATTTTAAGGTGATTTGAGTAATCACTTGGGATTTATTTACCCATTGTTTCGCCGCTGCCATAATCGCATCGGTCAATAAATCTTGATACGGCTTGGCGGATTTTTGGATGTTTGGCAACACAGTTACCATCGGCTTGGGCGCAGCTGTTGGCGGTTGTACCCTCGTAGGTTGTGGCTTATGTGGTGTAGGCTCGGTATTGACCAGCGGCGACTGCATCGGCGCAACTGCAGGCACTGGATTGGGGTTTGAAGGCGGTGTTGTTGGTTGCACAGGTATTTGATAAGCTTGATCAGGCTGCGGTTGTGGCGAAACAGGCTGGGTTGGGTACTGCGGCGATACAGGTATCGGTGCTACAGGCGCTGGTTGCGCGATAGGTTCAGGTAAGGTAATTGGGGCGCGTTCAGGGTAGTGTCCTGTGGCAGATTTTTCTTCGGCAAATCGTGGCATCAGTCGCCCTAACACACTTCTATATAGACTGGGGTTCTCGTCTTCATCATTTAGCGCATAGCCGTCAAGCCGTTGAATCAGCAAAATGACCGAATTATCTGCTTCGCTGACTGTGTCATCGTCATCCGCTGTTTGGGCGGCATGGGTTTTAATCGGCAATATATGAATATCAGGCATGGTGTATTTGAGCGATTGGGTAAAGTGTCGGTAGCTTTCTGCCATTTTCTTATTGGCAGTGATATCAAAACTCGTCGGCACGGACAGCTGAACGCTCACCCGTTGTAAGTCATCAATGGCGGTGGTGTATAGGCTAAAGAAATTTTCCATTTCATCAAACACATCGCTTGGGTGTTTGTCGTCAATGATAAACCGGTGGTTGGTGGTGATGTAAGCCATAATTTACTCTTAATGGTGAAATTTTTTATTAATGGGTTTGCGTTTTTTTAACAGCTTGCGTAGTATCAGTCACTGGACTAGCCACTGAATCAGCCAGTGGCTTGGCGCTGGCAGGACGGCTAATCGCTGAGCTTTGATACATCTGTTTGGCTAATATCATGCCTGCCTGTACCGCTCGGTTAATGCCATCACGAGGGTCATCGACCAAGCCGTTTTTAGTCCAGTTACGTTCGACCAATACCGCTACCGCTTTATCCCATTTGCCATTTTTATCTTTTAGTCCATAGACAAACCATTTATACGGACGAGCATAACACGCCACCGATGGCTGAGTTTTGCCTGCGCGAATGTCCGCATTGTTACACAGATTTGCCACCATACTGACGGTGACATTGGGGGTATAAAAGCTGCGACCGTTTTGTGTGGTTGGATAGTTAAAGCCGGGTGTGCCTGTTTTGCCCACCATCACGCCCTGTGTCCATGCACAGCTGCCAATCGCTTGGTTACAGGCAGTGAAACCTGTGCCATTGCCGCCGCCCAGCCCTGTGCCTGCTAGCAACGTACCTGATAATAAATTGAGCGCACCGCGGGCCTCAGATTGATTGATGCCCAGTGGCATGGCGCCGAGTTGGCTGGTAGCGGTGGTCAATGTCTCCTGACTTTGGGCATCGCCTCGCCAGGCTTTAGGACGCAGTGGAATTTGATTGACGCCCCACAAATCCTCAATCAAATGCACGCCACGACGCTGGGTCGCGCCATTATCGGCAATCAGCAGATTGGTAAACATATCCGACACACCCAGTACCGAGGTTTTGGCATTACCTGCGCCAAACACTTGGTTCATGCTGGCATTGAGCATATCGCCCCCTTGACGACACGCCCCGTTCATACGTCCACCATTGGCTTTGACACAGCTTGCCACTTGGCTTTCGGTAAATTGTAATTGCTTGGTGGTGTAATCTTGCTTGCCATCGGTGAGCAGTACACCTGAAAAATAGCGGCTTTGTAGCATCGGGTCGCTATTATAGGCTTTACCAAACAATAAATCTTTAAATCCGCAATTCACTCCCCCTTTATCGGCACAATTCACACTCCAGCCCATGTCATCACTGGCTTTTTTAAAGGCGGGCATACCCGGGCAAACGCCTTGTCGGTCACGTTGCAATGACATCGCACTGGTCGTGCGTTGACAATATAAAAAGTTCGCCACTTTTTCGGTAGATGAGCTTGCTATCACTTGTTTGAGATATTGCGCTTCAGAGGTTTGCATATTTTTAAACCGTGGATTGGCGCGTACCAGTGCCAATGCTTGTACGGTTTTAACGGTCGAACCTGGGTATACGGTTTGGTATAACGCATGGTTCATGAGATTTTGCTTGCTCCAGTCTTTTTTCCACAGTATCGGGCAACCTGTGGGCTTAATCGTGGTATCGCCATTATCGGCACGGTAGCAGTTGGAGTCAGCGCTGGCAAGGGCAAGCACGCCTTGGGTTTTGACGTCAATCACCGCGATACCGATACTGCGTACCAAGGCGTTCTCATACATGCCATTGGCGACGTTTTGCAACGCAGGCGATAGCACGTTATTACAGTCCGCGCCATTGGGGTTATTGGTGACACAATCCGCTACTTGTTGGGCGGTTGTTTGTACAGCGGGATCCAAGGTTAACGCCATGTTGTAGCCGATTTTGATATCCGAGCCATCGACATTGATACTATTGATTGGCGGTGCCGTGAGTTTTTGCCACCAGCTGCGTTGATCATTTTTTTGTTGGTAGCTTTGATAAGCATCCAATAACTGGCGGTCAAAATGGCTGGCGTGAATGTTGGACAATTCGCTATACATCAACCCTAGATTGGTCGGCAAAGCAACCTCAGTTTTGCTGGTGGAGGCAATCCGTTTCTTCGGGTCTTGCGTGGGTTTGTCTTGTAGGGTTTGCAACACGCCATTGGCTTGGTTTTGAATATCGTTTTTGGTTTTAGTAAAAGCATTATTTGGGTCAGATGCTGGTGCATTGGGTAAAGTCGCCGCCCCTGTCAATGGTTTGACCGCCAAGGACTTGACCGACATCGGAATCAATCTAGGGTTGTTACAAAGCTGGGTTAATGAGTCAACGTCACCTGTGTCAGTCATGGTATTGCCACGACTATCGACATACAGATAGCCTGTTTGATTGTCCGCCGTTTTGGCGGTTTTGATGTATACACAGCCCGGTAGCCCATACCAAGGGTTGGTTTGGGTGAGCCAATTGGTTGGCATATGTGCGACATTGGGGTCGTTTTGATTGCGGCGATTGGGCTGTTGTTCTCGCCATTGTAGTTGCAACAACCGCTCTGGGTTGGCAAGCGTTTTTAGCGCAAAGGCTAACGCGTCTTCGTTGATATGTTGCTCACAGGCTTGTTGCCAAAGGCTGGCAGTTTGCAGTTGGTATTGGTTGGCTAGACGTTTTTGCTGATACAAGCTGAGCAGACTTTGATTAACTCGGTTGATACTGTCGGTAAAACGGGCTTGGTTTTTGGGCTGCATTAAGTCGCACGTTTTGGCAGGCGTGGCGTTGACCGAAGTTGATAGATTAGCGTTTGCACTTTGGGTATTAGTATTTTGGCTGTTGGCTTGGTTGACCACATCCGCCATACCCAGATTATCGACGACAAGTGACACGGCGTTTTCATTCGCCTCTGCATTGTACGTGGTATTTGAGGCGGTTAAGGGCGAGAGATACCAGGCCAGCCAGCCGATAAGGCCGACAACAAACACCACCAAAATTACTTGTAAGTTGGTCAAAATGGTTTTGTAAAGCGCTTGAGAAACCCGAAAACTGGCAACTTTACCGTCGTTTTTGATTTTTTTGTTACTATTTTTTGTTTCACTTGCTTGCGTATTGTCGGAGGTATTGGCAGGCGTGGCTGTTTCTTCAATCTCTGTGGTTGAATCAGTGACATTATTATCTTGTGGTAAGATGTTAGAATCTATTTTTTGAACAGTTTCTAACTTGCCACTGTTCATAGTTTCTTGACTGTTTTCGTCTTTCGGGGTTTGGTTTTCGGTCATTTTGAACCTTTAATTTTTGCAAGCCTTACTAAAATTTGACGTTTCTACAATTGGATAAGTTATTGAGCATACGGTTTATGGTTTATTGCCGTCCAACATCAGCTTTGGCTGAAACAGCGCCAAACTGAGCATAATACTATTGAGCCATAAATTACTGGTGCCATAACTTAAAAACGGCAAGGTCACCCCCGTGAGCGGTAAAATTCCTAAATTCCCTGAAATGGTGACAAGTGCCTGAAACACCGTAATCACCACCCACAGCAAAATCACCCACGCCAGCAAAAAATAACCACCCGATAACAGCCGTGATTTCATCTGCTCACTGGCGAACGCCATCTGCTGACGGGCAATCAGTACCAGCCACGCAAAATACACCATCATCAGCACCACACTTGCCCCGATACCCACCACTGCCATCACCGAGGTAATCGTATAGTCACTTTGCATTTGTAGCGGCACGCCCTGACAGCCCGATAAATGATAACCGCACCACGGAATATCGCCAAACCCATAGCCAATCATCGGCACACTATCGCGAAACCAATGCAAAATCGCCATCTGATCGTTGCTCGCCACAAACGGATTGACCCACGCATTGACCCGCTCGGCAGTACGCGCATCAAATCCGCTTAAATTCACCAACACCATCATCAGCAAAAGCAAAATCGCGGTACTCGACAACACGCCCAAAATGTAACCCCGTCCGCCCATTTGGAAAATTTTGTTGGATAGCGCCACGCCCACCAAAAAGGTAAACAAAAACAAAAATACCAGCATGGTGCCTTTTTCATTGGCAATACCCAGTGCGATAAACGGCAACACCACCGCAAAAGCAAGCAGCAGGGTCATTTTTTTGGAGCGGAAAAACAGATGATTAATCAAGCCGCGTTGGTTAATCGCCAAAAACACACCCAAAAACACCATCAGCCAAATCTTTGACAGTTCAGCGACTTTCGCACTGTCACTGTGAATCAACACTGCCAAGCCCAAATAACTCACCGCAAAAGCAAGCAGCCACACACGTGCTTTAGTCATCGCCGATTTAACATTGCCCCAACTGCTGTGTAGTAAGTTATTGGCAATGAGGGTTTTAAGCCCCCAACTAACCAAACTGCTAATCGGGCGAGCCAGGCTAATAAACACAAAACACCAAAACAAATCTTTGAAATGATTGAGAAAAATATAACGCAGTGACAAATAACTACGGGTGCTTAAATCAAATAAAATCATCAAGCCAAAGGTGGCAAAGCCTACAAACAACGGATAAATCCACGCAGATGACAGCATGGCACGGTTGTCGGGGAATTTTTCCATGAACCGACGCATGGGGGAAAAAATCGTCAATACACTCAGTAGCACGCCGACGCAAAACAGCACGCCCCCCACCATCATCGGCAGAATCACCGTATGGCTAACACCCGCAATAACCAGTCCCCACACGGTGATGGCTATCGGCAACACTTCTAGCCAGTGCTTACGCCGCGACAGCCACAGTAACCCCCACGTCACCCACGACCAAATACACACCTGAGTGAGCATTCCCAAATGCGTGGGCGTGCCAATTAACGGCAGTAAATTGTTCGCTTGCAGGGCTTTTTGTTGGTTGTTATTGGCGTCATAGATACTGGCGACATCGTTTGCCGATTGATTTAACAGTTTGGCAATGGCGGGCTGATTGCTAAACAGGCGATTGTAGGCAAAACGTCGATTACCATCGGCAACCGCAAGCAATGACACCGCAAAATTAGCTTGGTCGGCAGGGGATAATTTATCGGTTTTTACCGCCATTAAGTTGTCTAAACTATCGAGTTGCCCGCTAGCATTAAGGTGTAGCCAATCTTGGCGATTGCTGAGTTTATCGCCACCCAAATTCACTTCGGTTTCATTCTCAACCAATTCGTTTTGGCGTTGCTGTTTGCCTTGGGCTTGCCATGCGGCCGCTAAAGCTTGTTGGGTTTTGGCAAAATGTTGCTTTGCCTCACTCATTAATTGTGTAGGCTGACTGGCTTGGGCACAGGCTTGAGTCATGCCATAGTTAGGATCATTACGGTTGTCATACAGATTAGTAATAACGTTGTCGCCACAATATTTGCTAAGCAGTTGCGGTTTGGCGATGCCTTCAGTATAGCTGGTGAGTTCGAGTTGATAACGCTGCAGTTTGGGCGAATGGGCGTAATCTGCCAGTAAAAATGCGCCAATTAACAGGAGCCATACCACCGCTAAAATCATGATTTCGCTCAACGTTTGCGCTTTGGCGTTGGGTTTTTTGCTGGCTTTTGTACGACTCACTATGTTTAGCATGGGGCTTTCCAAATTGATTAACTTTTTTTATTGTTATCCCTGTTTAAAAAATTAATTGGGGTCATACAACACCACCGTGCGCGCGATTAAATCATGCAGCGTTTGTTTACGGGCGGTAAACCACATCAAAAAACCAAATGGCAATAAGATAAGTTTTAAGGTTTCGCGGATTAACGCATGGAAAAAATTAACCCGTTGACCCTGCATACCAAACACCCACATACCCATAATCACCTTGCCCACCGTTGCTTGTCGTCCCAAACAGGTCAATAACGTCATATAAAACAAATAAAATCCATACGCTATCAAGGCAAGCGTTTGATCGGTAAACCCACGAATGCCAAGCTGCGGTAAAATCTGCGGCAACAATAATTGATAAGCCAATCCCAATAATAAACTGACTAACGCTAAATCAAATAGATAAGCCAATGCACGGCGCACAAAACCTGCATACAGCATGGTATAAGCAGGCTTACGAGTCTGCAGCGCGGTCGAAGGCAGCTGATTGGTAGTGGGCGTTGGGTATTGGCTAGGGTAATGTGGCTGCACTGTGGGAGCGACATAAGGATTTGCGTAGTCAGTGGGTTGTGCGGGTGGATTTGACGCCTGAGCAATATCAGGCTGTTCATAGTTAATCTGTGGATAAATTGGTTGAGCAGGTTGCTGCATAGGTTGACTAGCCTGAACAGCTGGCATATCGGTCGGTTGATAATTGCCTGCAGATGGATTTGGCGTATAACTTTGCCAAGTAGAATTTTCGGGCTGGGTCAGCTGAGAGGTCTGAGGCGCGGTATAGGCACCGTCATGGGCATTATAGCCACTTGACTGTACAAAAGAATTTGCTTGCTGCGGCTGAGTATGATTATCAGATTGTTGCGCAAACTGACGACTGCCACAATTTGGGCACATAACCGCAGTTTTTGGTAATTTTTGACCACATTGTTGGCAGACAATAATCATAGATGTTTACTACCCTATTTTCATATTTTCAATTTGATAAACTAATTTGACGATCCAACCACCCAGTTGTATGGCGGCAAACACTCAGCGGGCACAGGATTGGCGCCGCTACTGTTTTGTTGGTCGATAATGGCTAACACTTTCTCGGCGATGGGTACCAATTCTGGATAGGTTTGCGGATAATTTAACATGTTTTGGCAACGTTTTTGTTGATCGTCCGTGGTATAAAACTGTGCCAATAAAGCCCCCACTGCGCCTTTGTCATCACCCGCTTGCAGTGCCATTGCCGCTGCCAATTCAATCATATAAGTATTGGGGTATTTGCTGCTATCACGCGGCGTTTGTAGCGCATAAAGCAAAAAAGATTTGCTATAAGGATAGTTATTTTTAAATAAATAATAAGCGAAATTTGCCGCATATTCGCCTTGGTTGGGATTGTATTTCACTGCTTGCGCTTGAAGATAAACGGCGGCTTTTGGGTCTTTTTTGCGCCAGTAATAGCTTTTTGCCGCTTCATTAAGTTGTTTGGCGAGCGTTTTATTCGTGGGCTGCTGTTTAAAATAGCCCATATCCGCGTTGCGAAAGGCTTCAAGCGAGTATTGCTTTGTCGCATTGATATCTTGGCTGTAACCGAGCTCCTGCAGCTGTTTGAGCGATGGCTCGGCAAACTCACCCACCTTGACTACGTTATCAAAAAACTCAGGGCTAATACCGAGCGTGTCTTGATACAGCTTGGCTACGCTAGTTTGCGATGAGGAAGAAAAAAAGCCATTTTGCGCTTTAAGCGCTTGCGTCATAGTGGCTTTTGCGGTCGGCAGCGATTTGATGATGGTAGTGTAACTATTTTGGCTTTTCGGTTTTTTTTGTGGATTGTCATCGCTACTTGCCGCTTTGGCATTATCGGACTGATTGGTAGTGGCGGATTGCGATGTTGTGGGTGTTGAGGCGGATTTTAACCTTGATACGCCATAGCCACCGATTGCCACTAGGGCAGCAATCATCGCTATCAGCCACCCTTTAGAGGGCTTTTTGACAGATACCTCACCGGTAGAAGTAGTATACGGTGGCGTAGTGGGTGTCGTCTCTGTAGTATCAGTGTGATGCGTGGGTGCTGTTCTCGCATCTGTCATTGTATCTAGCATCGTATCTGGCATCGCCATTGAATGAGTCGCCGGTGTTTGGGTCGCGTCATCGACTGCATCCCCTGCATTGACTACATTTGCATTGACTATATTGATGGGTTGGCTCGGTATGCCCCGGTGACTGTTAGCCTGAGTATTGAGCGATTGCTCAAGCCGACGATTATTTGCCAATGTCTCATCACCCATCAAACCGGCCAAAGCCGCGCTTGGCTGATGACTTGGGTGATTTGCGGCAGTGGACGCTACAGAAGCACGGGTGGGCGTGGTTTGCCAGACGCTGGTTGTCGCTGCAGCGATGATTGCGGGCACAGGTGTGACGGGCGTGGTTAACGGGTTATTGGGTACGGTTAAAAACAGACAGCGATGACAGGGTTTACCAACAAAATGAATGTGGCTAGCATCATTGGGATAATTTTCACACACTTTAAACTGGCGGTGGTGAACCAATCCGCGTAGATGGTTTTCCCACTCGGCAGCGCTTGGGCGATCAGTTGGATGGATGGATAAAAACGCTTTATCAAACATCGCACGGGTTTGGTCATCCCAACACACATGAATGCTGTTTTTTAGCGGGGCAATCTCTGGGTGTGGCTGCAAGCCATAAGCATATAGCCGCTCTTTGATAAATTGGTCGGTGTTGCGATGGGCAGCATTTTTTAATCGGTCTGAGACAGGGATAAAATAAAAAGGATGAATACCATTGTTTAAAATTTTAAACAGCTCAATCGCCAGTACAAAACGGTCGTGTTTTTCATCCAACAAACCAATATCTTTGTGTTCATGGTATTCAGGACTGGTCATTTCAGGTGATATGACAGGACTTGGATAAACGCTGCCATCACTGCCAGTAATACGGTAGCTATCACAGTCGATAAACCCAACGATAAAGCCTTTATAATCATCATCCATGCCCGTGCTTGGCTCTGGCATCAGGCGCATATTGGCTTCTTTAAAATCAATAAAGGCATGCCCATGACCATGTAAATCCGCCATCAAGGCGCTAATATTGGCACACAGCTGCACGCGATAATTGAGACTCTGCTGATACGCGGTCAGTTTTGCTGCCTCTCGTGGGTACATAAAAGGATTGAGCGATAACGACCTATCAAAATCCAGCTCTGGCATGGCATAGCCAATGAGCTCATCATGCTCGCCGACAATCAGATGTCTCACCCAAGCAAACTGGGTATATCCTACCCCATTAATCACTTCATAAATATGCTCAGGCGGACGCGCCATCATGGCTTGTAGTTTGGCAAGGCTGGGGTTTTTGGGGTCGGTGGGATTTTTAAAGATTTTTGCCACCAAATTGCCCGTGCCTAATAGATTACCAAGACGGTAGACAATGCCCATACCGCCAGAGCCGATCTCATGAGAGATAGGCAAATCAATGGTGATACGCTGATTGTTTGCAATTAAATACGGCATGGACTATCTCTTCAGATGGGCAGATGAGGTGGGTAAAGCGGTGCTAGCAGTGGCACTCATATGATTTACTGAGTCAGTAACACCCAGATAGTATAGCTGTATTTGCTGATTGCCGCTAGAATCGCTGACCGTGCTAGCAGGCAAACCCGTAACCGATGAGGCGGTAGCTGCGATATTGGTGGTAGAGCTAGTTAAAATTTCTGATAGCCCTTTGTCAAGCGTCAGACTATCCAAGATTTCCGTCTTTTTGCTTAACCCAGCTATTTGGCTCGTCATCGATTTGATAGGCAAGCTAATTTGGCAGTTGTAGTAATTCATGGTGGGCTGGATGGTGACCCCTAAACTTGTCAAATCATGGGTATCGGTAACTGGCAAACAGCTTGCTTTAGCGGCAAGTTTGACAGCATGATTGTTAAATTGGGAGTCGGTCAAAGTAGCCGCGCTCTCGGTATGTTGGTTTTGCATAGCTGTACTCGCTGCGCCACTGGCAACCGTTGGGTTTTTATTAGCGACCACCGTGGTAATAGTGGCGGATAATAAGGGCTGATTCACCCTATTTTTGTTTTCGTTTTTATTGTCGTTTTTAGTTTTAGCGCTGCTTGTTTGTTTGGATTTTTGCTCGATGACATCGAGAGACTGACCTTGCGGACTGGCTATTATTACCTTTAAGATGGGATCATCAATGGGATTGCCACTATCGGTAACCACTGCGGCTGTGCTCAAGTCAATGGCATAGGAATCATCCAGTGCGTGCGCGGTCAGTGGGGGCGTTATAGCCGAGGTAGGCGTTGTGCTTGCCACCGATGCTGCCGTATTGGCATTGTTGACAGTTTGCGTAGGTAGCAATCGATCTTTATTTATCCAGCCCAATATGCCTGTGCCAATGAGCATCGCTGCGCCAGCCATCATAGCAGTATTACGCCGCTGCCTGGTTGAGTCACTGACGGACTGTGAAGGGGGCAACACCTGTGACGTTGTGGCCGCTAAAGTTGCAGGGTCAGTTACAACATTGGCAGAGTGCGGATTTGGGTTGGGCGCTATGTTATTGATGTTACTGGAGCTTATGTTATTAAAGGCTACGTCATCAGGCGTGCTAGTGGCGCGGGTATTTTTATGATTGACAGCATCGGCATGCCAAACCGTGGGGTTGTTTGGTGCAGTCGCTATCGTGTCATTTTCTAGGGTGTCATTCGCTAGGGTTTTATTTTGCCCCTCAACCATCGGTTCAAGGCTTTGATAATGCTGTTGATTTTTTAGTAATACCACCAAGGATTTATCATCACCGGTTAATCGATAGGTGGCAGGGTTGCCAAGCGCCTGTTCAATAATCGCGCTGCCCTGCTGTAAGCTTTGACTTTGGGTCAAATTAAAAAGCAAGTTACCAAAAAAAGGGCGGTAAATTTTGGGCGTAACACTTGCGCCTTCAAATACCAAGTCCGCACAGCCATCTGACATTAGTGCAAGGCAATCCACTTGCGATAAATCAATGGGCTCAACCCTTAAAAAGGATTGCCAATTGTCTTGGGTGATAAAATGTGTCTCATTGACGTATTCATTCTTGCTATCATCCCCGTACACTTGCAAGTTGGTGAAATAATCAATGTGAGGATGGCGGACAACAAATTGGCTGGTGATGAGGGGACTATCACCGATTTGCACCAATATGGCTTGATGATTAGAATGGATGAGTAGCCCAGTAAAGGTGGTGTGATAATCCCTTAGGCTCGATTCAGCGGGCAGCTGCGACTGCAGGTCAAGGCGTATTTGTGATAATTGCTCGATAATTTGCTGTTTGACTTGCACTAAATCAAACGCAATGCCGCTGACACTGCGACTAACACCGAGACCCACACCGAGACTAAGCAGCATTTTTCCAATTGATTGACTAAAAAACGCTGCCCCTGCTTGGCTAAATTTTGCCGAGCCTGCCCCATCACATACCACAGCCGCTATACCGTGTTCGGTTTTTTGCAAATAGATACTGTCTTGATTGGGCAGGTTGCTGTCGATATGGGATTTACCAATACTGGATGCGCCATACACTTGCCAAGATGGTTGGACTGATGATTGCGATGATTGCGCGAACAAATCCGTGGTTTGGTTCATCATTATCCCCAATTTTTTTTAGGTTTTTTTATTATCATGAGCGTTGCAGGTGATTGTCTTTACCCTCAACTTTGAATGGTCGCCCACGGTGAGATACTCCCTAATTGCACGGTTTCTCCAGGCGCAGATTGTGAGACGGTCTTAAGACTCGCGGACAACCACACAAAAAATTCGACAAATTTAACGGAGTTGAGATGCACGGGCGGGGTTAAAATCGACAGTTGCTTGAGCATCTTAACTTCTTGCACGCCCGCATCAATGGCAATCGGATAAATAATACATTGATTATTTTGCTCGGCTTGGTGACATTGGTTGATAGCCGCCTGCCACACATCTTGGCTGTCGGTGGGTAGACCATCTGTCATGGCAATCACCCAAGGGCGGGTATAATTGATACCGTTGTCGCGCAGATTGATACGCTCTTGCTCAATCAAATTGAGCGCAAGTAACATACCTTGTCCGAGCGGCGTCATGCCATTTTCACGAAATTTAATGGGGAAAAAATCAATCGCATCTGTCCAGTCCATCATCAGCTCTGCAGTGTCATTGAGCCCGCCCACGATGACAATGGCTAAACGCACACGGTTGCGGGCTGTTTCATCTTTCATCAAATCATGATAAAACGCCTCAATCCCTTCATTGAGCATATCGATACGGCGTTTGTCACCATTGCCTGAGCGTATCGCCATTGAGCCTGACAAATCTAACACCAGAACGCACAGGGTACGCTGGGCAACGTTATTGCCGTAGTCGATTTCACGAAACTGGGGGGTGAGGGCTTGCGGGATGGATGGCGGCGTAGAATCAGTTGCGGTTTGAAAATTGGGTATGGGGTTGTGAGCGACCATAAAAGATATCCTATTTTTATAAAAATTATTGTAGTCGGTATCTCAGCAAAAGCCGATACGAAAAGCAAGGTTTTTTGTGGGAATTTAATTAACAACAGTCAAAAATATTTCTACAATCTTACCAGAAGGGCTTAAATACTCCCCCGCCCCCGTTAATCATAAGTCATACACCATCACTTATAAATCGTAAGCCATACGTCATAAAAAACCCCTAACACGCGGTTAAGGGTTTTGATTGTTTAATTATCTTAGTTTTTTAACAGGTTTATTTAATGAGCGCATTTAATAAGCTTAGTCTTTTAACACTTCTGCCATGGCATTGGCTACATAGTCGATATTGCTGGCGTTTAGACCGGCAACCGAGATACGACCATTAGCGACCATATAGATACCAAAATCTTTGATAATGCGCGCTACTTGCTCAGGGGTGAGACCAGTATAGCTAAACATACCGTTTTGCTTGGTGATATATTCAAAACTGCGACCGGGTAATTTGGCTTCTAAACTGTCACGCAGTTTTTGGCGCATGTCTTTGATACGATCGCGCATCACATACACTTCTTGTACCCATTCATTGAATAACGCTTCGTCATTCATCACGATATCAACCACGTGACCGCCGTGCGAAGGTGGGCTTGAGTAAATGCGGCGGATATTGAACTGCAATTGACCTTGTACCGCTTTGGCTTGTGCTTCGTCTTTACACACCACCGATAAACCGCCAACGCGTTCACCATACAGTGATAGATTTTTTGAGAATGAGTTACTGACAAAGAATAACAAGCCCATGTCCACTGCTTTGCGAATCGCATAGACATCTGCATCCATGTCTTCACCAAAGCCTTGATAGGCAATATCCATAAAGGCAAGCAAGTTTTTGGCTTTGACCACTTCAAGCACTTTATCCCATTGCGCTTGGGTCAAGTCAACGCCCGTTGGGTTATGACAACAGGGATGCAGCAACACCACATCATGGGCTTGCAAGGTGTTTAAAAAGGCAATGAGTTCATCAAATTTGATGCCATTGGTCGCTGCATCATAGTAGGGATATTTGCCCACCGCAAAACCAGACCCTTCAAAAATACCAATATGGTTCGCCCACGTTGGGTCAGACACATAGCATTTGGCTTGTGGAAACCAAGCATGAATAAAATCAGCCCCGACTTTGAGCGCGCCTGAACCACCGATGGTCGCTGTGGTTGCCACACGCTTATCTTTTAATACTTGTGCGTCTTTACCAAACAATAGGTTTTGGCAAGCGGCGCGATAACCTGGCAGACCGTCCATTGGTAGATATGGACGTGGTTTTGGTGGATTAGCGATTTGTGCTTCAGCTTTTTGCACACAGTTGAGGACGGGTAATTTACCGTCATTATCAAAATATACACCCACACCCAAATTAACTTTGTCGGCACGTGGGTCTTGTTTATGCTTGTCCATCAACCCCAAAATCGGGTCACCCGCATACGGTTCTACATGTGAAAACATGAATAGCTCCTACATTTAATTGATAAGTTTGACTGCTAAAAAATTTACGCTAACGTGGCATTGCCCAAATATTCAATGTCAACGGATAAGGATAAACCTTGTAACCCAATAAAACAACCGTCACGCCTATTTTTTTGCTGGTCTAAGCGCTTTAATTAGCAAAAATTCAAGCCTATCAAAGTGTCCTGTTCAATGGGTTAACCTACCCATGCAGTTACATTTTTTCACAGCAGCTATCGCATAAATTGCAAATTTTGCGTGTTATTTACATTTATAACTTATATTTCTATCAACAATATGCGCATAATAATTTCATCAATTCGGTGTATATTTTTGACCCCTATTTATTTTTTACCACTGTGTATTTTTGAGGAAACATAACATGATGATGACTGCTATAAAAAAATCCCAAATCGTTGCCGCGACTGTTGTGGTGATTGCCATGAGTGCCGTGGCAACGCCGAGTCATGCGCGCACCGTTAAAGCCGCCACCAAAAAAACAACAACAGTAACCACAACCCGCGTGGCGCCAAAAACCACAACGATTGTCAATCAACATAGCGATGGCACTAGCGATACAGTAATGGTTCGCCCCAATGGATTTACCATCGTTGACGGTATGCCATTTTACCCGACACAAATTGTCACCACGCCGACCTATCGCACTGTCTCTACCTCTACCTCTACCTCTACGCCTGTCGTCACTACCACAGCCCCTGTATTAACAACAGCGCCTATTACAACACTACCTAGTACCACTGTAGTATCAACATCGAATGTCAATACCACCACCCCAGTTACGGTACAAACAGGCTCAGGCGCGACAGTAACCGTGTCAAAACCTGCCACGGTGGTTTCTACTACCACGACAACCCCGGTATTGCTACCGGCATCAACGCCTGCGGTAGCGACAATGACCACCGTGCCTGTCACGACTGCACCGGCTATTATCGTTAATCCGTAATTCGTAATTTGTAATTTGTAGTCACTAATTAGTTAATCTACCAAAAGCAAGACGTCACATGTTGTCGTCTTGCTTTTTTTTAACCGTATTTTTAGCCGCTGATAAGGTAAAATACTCATCTTAAGTTTAATTTTGCAACCTATTTTTTATGTTTTTATCCTCTGATATATGAGATATGCAAGGTTTACGCGATGAATTATGAAAGATTGCAAGACAAATTATCCATCTTAGCCGATGCTGCCAAATATGATGTTTCCTGTTCATCAAGTGGCAGTAAACGTGACAATCATAACAAAGGACTCGGCACGGCTAACTCGGGTATTTGTCATAGCTTTACCGAAGATGGCCGCTGTGTTTCCCTTTTAAAAATACTGTTTACCAATCATTGTATCTACGATTGCGCGTATTGTACCTCAAGGCGCAGTCACGATACGCCGCGTGCAGCTTTTACTGTCGAAGAAGTGGTGGATTTGACCATGCAGTTTTATCGGCGCAACTATATTGAAGGTTTGTTTTTAAGCTCAGGGATTTTCAAATCGCCCGACTATACCATGGAGCGATTGGTTCGTGTCGCCAAAACCTTGCGCCTTGCGCACAAATTCAATGGCTATATTCATCTAAAAACCATCCCCGGTGCGTCTGCTGAACTGATGCAGGAAGCAGGGTTGTATGCCGATCGCTTAAGCGTCAATATGGAAATCCCCACCAAATCTGGCTTGGCATTGCTCGCACCTGAAAAAAACCATGACGATATGAAAGCGCCAATGAAAGTGGTGCAAGAACAAATCGTGGTGTTTAAAGACAGTAAAAAACAACACAAACATACCCCAAAATTTACCCCAGCGGGTCAAAGTACCCAGCTGATTGTGGGCGCAGCGCAAGAGACCGACTTACAAATCATCCGTTTATCGAGCCATTTTTATCAAGAATATGAGCTAAAACGGGTGTACTATTCAGGGTATGTGCCTATGCTCAGTGACAATCGCTTGCCCGCCATGGGCACCCCTGTGCCGATGGTGCGAGAAAATCGCTTGTACCAAGCGGATTGGTTAATGCGTTTTTATGGATTTGAAGCAGAAGAAATTCTACCCGATGACCATCCGTTTTTGGATTTGGACTGTGACCCCAAATTGGCTTGGGCGATTCGTAATAAGTCACATTTCCCCGTCAATATTCAGACCGCGCCTTACAAAATGATTGTGCGTATTCCTGGTATTGGCACCCGAACCGCCAAAAAAATTGTTCAGGCACGAAAATTTTCAACTTTGACGCTCGAACATCTCAAGCAAATGGGCGCTGCCGTGAACCGTGCCAAATACTTTATCGCACTCAAAGGTCGCAATGAGCATTTAAGTCATTTAACCCAGGATAACTTCCGCGATTATGTACTGGCGCAGACCCAAACCAAATTCAAAGCCGAACGGCATGGTCAATTGGCGTTGTTTTAGCATTATTATTTTAGACTTAATTTTTTAAAATCAATCTTTTAAAATTAAGGTTTTAAAGTCCACTGTGCAAAAGGTCAATCATTTATGGATTTAGTGACGGCTGAGACCCCCATTTTAATCTTTGATGGCAGCTTTGAAGGGTGGCTCACGTGTGTGTTCACCATTTATGAGAATGGTTGGCAGCACACCCCGATTGTGACCATTCAAGCCGAGCATGAAGTGGTGCCCAATTTTTGGCAAGACACTGTCACCGTCGCGACCGATGAAGCCAAAACTTTACGGGTGAGTGATAAATTAGCGCACGTCTTTGGCAAAAACGGTATGCGGCAACTGCTGTGGGGCTTTTTATCAGAATCGCCTACCGTGTATAGTCATCTGTTTGGGGTGGTACGGTTTCAATTGTCCAATCCCAACCTTGATGTGTGGGAGAATTATACCCATGCGGATGTGATGGCAGTGAGCAAGCTTATCAAAATGGTCGGGCGTGAGCGCCACCGTATGCAGGCGTTTGTGCGATTTGAACAAATGCAAATGCCAGACACTGAAAAACCGGTATATTTTGCGCGCGTTGAGCCCGATTTTAATGTATTACCCATTTTGCATCAGCATTTTAAAGAACGCTATGCCGATCAAACTTGGGCGATATATGATGTCAAACGCGGGTTTGGTATTTATTACGCTCACGATGATCCCAGCGAACAAGTCCATATCATCTTTGATGTAGATGATGAAGCGCTACTGCATCCGCAGCAATTTTATAGCAAGGCAGAACAACAATACCAAACGCTTTGGCAAAAATATTTTACCCATGTGACCATCAAAGAGCGGTTAAATCGCAAGCTGCATATTCAGTATTTGCCAAAACGCTATTGGAAATATTTGACGGAAAAAATGGGTTAGGTTAATAGCGGGGCGTACCCTAATCGCTCACTAACACGCCTCAATAACGCCTCAGTAATCTAATAAAAGTAATATTACGGTAAAAAATTATGGGTTTGCTAGGGCTTTAGGGTGTCGAGTAATTTTTGCATGTCTTCGGGCAGGCGTGCTTGCACTTTAATAGTCTCGCCTGTTTTTGGGTGGATAAAGCCAAGCTCATAAGCATGTAGCGCCTGACGCTGGAACTGTTGCACGATGTGTTTTTGGTCGTCATCCAAGGTTTTTAGCAATATTGCATTTTTACGAGCAGCGCCATAGAGCGGATCTCCGAGCAATGGAAAACCCAAATTTGATAAGTGTACGCGGATTTGGTGGGTACGCCCTGTTTCAAGACGGACACTGACCAATGAGACAGCGTCGCTTATCGCCGTGATTTTCTCAAGATGGGTGACAGCGGGTTTGCCACTACCCACCACCGCCATTTTGGTGCGCTGGGTCGGATGGCGACCAATGGGTGCATCAATGGTGCGATGGCGGGCAAGCTCAGCGGCGGAAGCCAACACAATTGCTTGGTAAAGCCGGTACACGGATTTGTCTTTAAGCTGATTAATTAGATGCAGCTGGCTTTGACTGTCTTTAGCAATCACCATTAAACCCGATGTTTCTTTATCAATGCGATGTACCAATCCTGCTCTAGGTAGCGTGCGGCTGTCAGGATAATGAAAAAGCAGCGCGTTGACCAGCGTACCTGACCCATTGCCCGCGCCAGGATGGACGACCAAGCCTACGGGCTTATTGATGACCAGCACCGCCTCATCTTCATACAAGATATCAAGTGGGATATTCTCAGGCAAATCTTGCTGTTGAGCGGTCAAACTCGCTTTAAGCACCAACATATCATTGGGCTTAAGACGATATTTGGGTTTTTGCGCTGCGCCGTTTACGGTTAATTCGCCTGACTCAAGCCAATGTTTAATTTGCTCACGCGAATAGTCGCTAAACACCAAGGCAGCAATTTTATCAATGCGCTCCCCTATTTGCTCAGAGTTGACTGTATAATTTTGGACAATTTGATGACTGCCAGCATCGTGGGTCTGCAGATCCTGATGGCTTGGGTGTGGTTGTGACAGGTTTTCCCATTCTTCTTCGAGTTGATTGGTATTGTTTTGAGTCATAGATTCAGTTATAGATTCAATGTTTGATTCGATTGGATTTAAGTTGATCGGATGTGAGGCGATTGGCGTGGTCATAAACAGTTCAGACTTAGGGTATAGGGATTTTCAAAATTAATATGTGCGGATAGGTCACAAAGTATAACGTTTCGTGATAGACTTAGTGAAATTTTTAATACAATATTTTGCATTCAGTTTTGAACAATAAGTATTATGATGGGCAAATATTTTTGCAATAGATTTGAGGTTCGTATGCATCATCTTTCCAAAGTTGTGGGTCTCACCGCAATTACTCTGGCTTTGACCACTTTATCTGGCTGTCAAACGCTAAAAAATTCAAAATTGTTTGGTGGCAAAGACGAAGTCGTCGCGACCAAAGCTGAAAAAAGCGAACAAGGCTACTACCAAGCAGCGTCTGACAACATCAAAAAAGGCAACCTTGCCAAAGCGATTAGCCAGTTAAACGATTTACGGACTTTCTATCCTGTGGGTGATTACAGCGAGCAAGCGTTACTTGACTTGATGTATGCGCAGTACCAACATGGTGACTATTTGGATGCGATTGCCAGTGCTGATCGTTTTATCCAGTCTTACCCATCGAACCCGCAAGTTGACTATGCGTACTATGTTCGCGGCATCTCAAATATGCAGGCAGCCTCAGGCGGCGTAATGAAATACACCAAACTTAATCCTGCACACCGTGATATGGGCTATTCGCGCATTGCCTTTAATAACTTTCAGCAACTGATTAATCGCTTTCCCAATAGTGCCTATGCCCCAGACGCTGCGCTACGTATGCGTTATATTTATAACCAATTGGCAGAAAGTGAGATGGATGTAGCGCGCTGGTATATTAAACGCAAAGCCTATGTGGCAGCCGCCAACCGTGCTAAATGGGTATTTCAGTACTATCCACAAAGCGAAGCGATTCCAGAGTCTATTGCAACCATCGCCTATAGCTATGACAAACTGGGAATGACAGATACCGCCAACCAATATAAACAACTACTTCGTATCAACTACCCTGCGCTGATTGATGCGCGTGGCAACGTCAAACTTGATAATACCCGTACCGGTTCAAACTGGTTAAATAAAGCCACATTGGGCGTGCTGGGTCAAAGCTCACAAAATGCTGCTGTTCAAGGGCTAGCTCAGCAGTCGGGGCAATACTCAGGCAATACCAAGCCGCAAGTGATTCAGACCTCAATTCAGCAAGCTGCGGCAATGCGCCTGCCAAGTCCGGCTACCACGGCAAATGATGAAACACCGACAAGACCACGTGAGACTACAATTGGTTTGGGTCTGCCACCTGACAATACCAGTCAAGTCAAATAATCTATAAACCCTGTTAACATTAGCTAGGTTTATCCTAGCTATTTTTTTTCAATCAGCTAATTTTTAACTGGAAATGCGCTTTTTACCATGAGTAACAATGCCATCATTGATCAAATCATTGCCAATGCTGATATCGTCAAGATTATTGGCAAGCATGTGGAGCTCAAACGTTCGGGCAATGAATTCAAAGGCTGTTGCCCTTTTCATGGAGAAAAAACGCCCTCATTTTTTGTCAATCCGCAAAAGGGGCTATATAACTGTTTTGGCTGTGGTGTCGCCGGCAATGCGCTCACCTTTTTAAAAGAGTACGAAAACCTCACCGCGGGTGAAGCGCTCAAAGAATTGTCCCGTCAAACGGGGATTGAACTGCCCAAAGAACCTGTCAACAAATCACATACCTATAAAAAAACACCCATTCAGCCCAAACCTGCTGTATCGCAAGCAAGGGCATCCTCTCATCAAAATCTAGCTCAAAGTCCCGCTCAAGCCCTCTCTGACTCAGATGTTGCCGAGCGTCCGTCTATTGACGATGCAGAGGCTTTATGGATAGACGCTTTTGATGATTTTCAAACGTCTGATAACTTAGATACGAGCTTTATCCCTTTTGGCGAGTATGATGACGCAAGCGTTGGCGGATTTTCACCCTTTGATGACATGGGAAATAACAGCCCGCAGGATAGTTCATCAAGTTTATACGACTTACTCACCCAAATCTGCCAGTTTTATCAAAATCAATTACAGCAAAATAGCTTTGCCCAACATTATTTGCTCAAACGTGGACTGACGCCGCACACTATCGAAGAATTTGCCTTGGGTTTTGCCCCAAACGGTTGGCAACATCTTGAAGAAGCCTTCCCCCAAGACATCGAAGGTTTAAAAATCTTGGGATTGGTGCGCACTTCGCAAAATGGGCGTGATTTTGATTTGCTGCGCAATCGGGTGATTTTTCCCATCCGCGACCAACAAGGACGGGTGATCGGCTTTGCCGGTCGCACCATGTCTGATGATGAGCAGCCCAAGTATATCAACTCTTCAGATTCACCTGTATTTCATAAGCAAGCCGTGTTATATGGTCTTTTTGAAGGCCGCAAGGCCAAAGCCAAAGACTGGCTGGTGGTTGAAGGTTATATGGATGTCATAAGCCTTCATCAAGCGGGCGTGTATGGCGCAGTTGCCTCCATGGGAACAGCATTGGCGCAATCACAAATCGAAAGATTACTGCAATTTAATCCCATACTTACTTTAAGTTTTGATGGTGATAGTGCAGGACAAAAAGCCGCTTGGCGTGCCATGGAAGTGGGATTGCCTGCGCTCACTGATGGCAAGGAATTGCACTTTTTGACACTGCCAGATAATCATGACCCTGATAGCTATGTCAAAGCGCATGGTTTGTTAGCGATGCAGCAACAAATCGCCCAAGCCGTTCCCCTATCAGCCTATTTGTACTCAAGTCTGACGCGTCAATATCCTACCAATACCCCTGAAAACCGCAGCAAAATTTTGCAGCAGCTCTCGGCGCTGACCCAAAAACTGCCAAAAGGCAGTTATGGCTGGTTGCTGCGTGAAGACATCAAGAACAAAATGGGATTGGGGCGAAAAAACCAAGCACGGCAAGCGCAAGATGCCCTGCTCAATTTTGATAGCGAATTGACGGTACAACTGCATCTGCAGCTGTGTTTTTTGTTTCAGCCAGAGCTGTTAGGCAGTCTGGAAAATAACCGCATTAGCCAATCTGTCATCCGCGATATTTATCAGCGAAGCGAAGCGGCTAATGTTTTTAAACCGAGACCCCCATCTACCAAACCAACAGCCCCGATTCGATTGGACGAAAATTCAACTGGTGAAACTGATGGCATCACTCATGCCATGGATACACCCTGCAAAAACTATGATGAAAGCTGCTGTCTGACTTGGCAAGCCATTGCCGATGAAGAATTATTGAAGTTGATTACTTGGATTCAAACCATTCAATCAAGATTGCAGGATTTTGATAACCCAAAATGGTCAACTTACGATCGAATCAATGCCAAAGCACATTTTATACTGGCGGGCTTGACCTCAGAGCAGCAAAACAAACTTATCAAACATTGGGCGCGGTTTTTTAAGGAACTTAGTCAGCGCAATATTGATGATATCTCAGACCTGGTGACAGAGTTGGTGGTTCAACTGATGTTAGAAAGCCTACAGCGCGAACAAAAAACCCTAAAAGCAGACTTAAAGGCGCTGAGCCTATGTATCAAACACCACCAAGCGATTTTAACTTGGCTTAGAACATGGCTACAGCGCAAAGAGGATTAATTCATCGCGTGTTTATGCCATTTTAATCCGCGCATCATGAAACATATCCATTTCAGGGGCAAGTACTTTCATAAAGCGGTCAAAATATAACAGTTGCTTGGTCAGTAGCGCAAAATCTCTTGGGAAGTGAATACCATGGCGTTTACCGACTTCCACCATTTCAAGCAACATTTGATTGATTTCATCAGTATGATCTTTCAAGCGGTTTGGCATGGTTTGGTCAATGGTTTTTCCCATAAACAAACTATCATCTGCCAAGATTTTTTTCATCACTGATTCAAGATCTTGGGCAAGGACATCGACATTGACTTGCTCTCGCGCATGGGTCATATCCATTTCAACCATATAATGCGCCATGCCCCGATAGTCTTCTTTAGCAAAACTATCCATCATCCCCATACTGGCTTGCCACGCTTTGGGTTCAAGTTTGCCTACAATCCCAAAATCAATAAAGCCAATACGACCATCGGTCAACAACATCAAATTACCTGCATGCAAATCGGCATGAAAACTATTGCACAGCATCAAGCTAGAAAACCACGTGTTTAAAGTATCTGTCATCACCTGTGCGGGGTATTTGCAGTATTGACGCATGGCGGCATCATCAATCATCGACACCCCAAAGAACCGGGTCATGACAAGTACTTTTTTGGTACTGATATCATGATAAACATCGGGCGCGACTACTTTATGATTGTCAGTTTTTTTCAAAAAATCTTGGAAATCATCAATGTTTTTGGCTTCTTGTAAGAAGTCCGTTTCTGCTGCCATGCGCAAACGGATTTCATCAATAATGGGTGAAATACTGGCAAATTTTAGCGACGGTGCGATACTATCAATCAGTTTAGTCAACCCAACCATCATGCCTAAATCGGTTTGAATGATGGTATCTACTTCAGGTTTTTGCACTTTTAACACCACATTATCGCCATTTTTTAAAATAGCACTGTGAACTTGGGCGATGGATGCAGACGCTAACGGTTTGACCTCAATACTTTGAAAAATATCTTCCAATGTCTGCCCATCTTTTTCCAGTTCCTCTCTTAAGACACCTTCAATATAGCTATAAGGCATGGGCGTGGTTTGATCCAGACAGCCTTGAAATACTGTCACATATTCGCGGGGAAAGATGGACGGGGTACTGGCAATAAACTGACCGATTTTGATATAGGTAGTACCCAACTCTTCAAAGCTTTGGCGCAGCAGCGTTGGGGTCATTTTTTCACCTTGGGTGATGCGCAGCCCTGCTTTGCCAGCCACGGTTGCCGTCTTCCCGACCCGCTGAATGACATTTAAGGATTTTTTCAAAAAGTGATTTTTTTGCATGATTAACTCTAGTTTACATTACGTCTGTGATAGCCGATGGTTGGCTACAAATCTCGCAGTTCGCGTCTTTACGATAGTGAAGTTTTTTAAGATTCATGGTTTTACCGTTCCATAGCAATAACGTTTGCGCTATAGGATTGATACCGAGTCCCAAAAAACTTAAAGCCGCTTGGGCTTGAAGGTTGCCGATAATTTGGGTAGTACTGGCAAGCACGCCGCTAGTGGCACACGTTTGCTCATCATCTCCTGCCCCTTGAAATAAGCAATGATAGCAACCCTGCTGTGGCGTAAATAATGCCAGTTGCCCGGTTTGCGCAATGGCAGAGGCTGATAATAGTGACAAATTTGACTTGACAGCGATGGTATTAATGAGGTCTCGTGCTTTGAAGTTATCTGTGCAATCACAGATTAATTTGCTTAGGCTATTTATTTTCGCTTGTTCAACCATTTGTTGATAATTATCGGCTGTTAAACGTGCTTGTATGGCGATAACATCACAAAATGCATTGATTTCATGTAATTTAGCTTTGGCTACCAGCGCTTTAGATTGACTGATATCGTTAGGGGTAAACAACGACTGCCGCTGCAGATTGCTCTCATCAATCGTATCATCGTCAATAATAAGCATTTTGCCAATGCCAGCACGGCACAAGGTCTCTGCAAGTGGGCAACCCAGCCCGCCCATCCCAATAATAATCGCACAGCTATTTTTTAGCCGCGTTTGTGCTTCTATATCCCACCCTTCTAGCAATATTTGGCGGGCATAGCGTAGCATTTCTGCATCGGTTAATTCTGTTTGCTCGAACATAGTAGTTAAATTTCACATATTTACTTAGGCTATTTTAGCCCATTAATTTAGTACACTAATTTAGTACACCTAGCGTTACTCGTTCATTGTCGCCATAGTCTTTGACGGTGATTACATCGCCAAAGCCATTTGACAAAAATACGTCCCTAACCTGTTCACCCTGATCATACCCATGTTCAATTGCTAATAACCCATGAGGCTGTAAAAATTGTGGCGCAGTTTTGACAATATGACAGATATCCGCCATACCCTTATTATCCGCGATTAGCGCGCTAATAGGCTCATCGGTTAAGCCTGCCAAGTGGGGATCGTTGGGATCGATATAAGGTGGATTAGATACGATGATATCAAATTTATTGCTTTCATCTGCATTAACTGTCATAAAGGGTTCATACCAACTGCCTTCAAAAAACGCGATATTATTAACCCCTAGTCTTTTAGCATTTTGTGCTGCTACCTTTAGCGCCTCAGGCGACTTATCCACTGCGCTAACGGATGAATTTTCAAATTCGTCCGCCAGCGTGATGGCAATACAACCTGACCCCGTGCCTAAATCCAAAATATTCATTGGTTTGCTTAGGCTATTTTTATGATGATTAAGCACTGCTTCTATCAACCTTTCGGTATCAGGACGCGGTATTAAAGTATGCTGGTTGACTAAAAACTCATGCTGCCAAAAACTTTGTTTACCTAGCACATAAGCGAATGGTTTACCGGCCATCAACTCATCTAGCGCAGCAAAATATTGAGTGGCTATCTCTGCAGTTACCATTTCGCTATCATGGGTAATAAGATAAGTCTGCCCTACATGAAGATACTCACCCAGCAACTGTTTGCGGATGTGTTTTTCAACCCTGCTTGGTACAGCCAATAATGATTGAATGGTGTAAGATGACATTGGGTTATTCATGGGTGATGTTATCGCCTCTTGTCGCATCTTGGCTCATCACATGCTTATCTACCATATAAATCAAAAACAGCACAGGCACCCCAATCAATGCGGTAAAAGTGAAAAAAGCAGGATACCCCATGGTTTCTACCATCGCACCTGAGTAGCCACCCAAAATTTTTGGTGTTAACGTCATCAATGAACTAAGCAGTGCATACTGTACCATGCTAAAGCGAATATTGGTCAATACCGATAAAAAGGCGACAAAGATGGCACTTGCTAGACCTGATGCGAGGTTATCAAACATCACCGCTGAGTACATGTAAAAAAAATCATGTCCCTTGCCCGCCAAAATCACAAACAATAAATTACTGGCTGACGCTAAAATAGCACCAATCAACATAGCATTCATGATTTTAAAACGCTCAGCAAGCAAACCGCCTAGAATACCGCCTACAATTGACATTCCCATCCCAAAGGTTTTGACCGCCAAGGCGATATCGGTTTTGCTAAAGCCTAAATTAACATAAAACAAGTTTGACGTCGTACCTGCCACAATATCTGAAATACGATACAAGCCTATCAATAAAATCAGCCATACGGCTTTTTTCCCGTAACGAATGAAAAAGTCTTGAATCGGCGCGACCCACATGTCAACCGCGACTTGCTTTTTGATGATTTTGGCTTTTAATAACACTAACGCGGTGCCAATGGCGATAACCACAGCGCCAATAAATTTAATGCTCTCATAAACAAAGCCCAAAAATTTTGACTCAGTCTCTGGAAGCACATGACCGATGACAATAAAACTGGCAATCAGCGCAATCACTGAAATTAAAAATAGTAAAAACAGTTGAAAATAATCCGACATCGGGCGTTCATGCTGCTCACGGGTGACGGTGGGTTCTTTAATCAAAAGGGTGGTGACAACCCCTATTAGCATCAAGGATGCCATAATATAATAGGTTTGTTGCCAAGCAGCGTAGTTGTAAGTGGCTTTGGTCGAGCCAAAATATTCTGCCAAGAACAGCGCTCCCGCCCCTGCGACAATCAGACCGATTCGGTAGCCTGCCATAAACATACCAGAGAGTACGGGCTGCATAGATTTTTCAGCAATTTCAATGCGATAAGCATCAATCACAATGTCTTGTGTCGCCGCTGAAAAACCTAACAACACGGCAAAAAATGCCATGTAATCAAGTACAACATCACTGGTGGGATTGAAACTACCAAGCATAAAAATTGCAAAGGCAACCACAATTTGTGCCACAACTAGCCAACTACGGCGTTGGCCTAGCATTTTGGTTAACAGTGGAATCGGCACGGCATTGACGAGGGGCGACCAAACAAACTTAAACGAGTACCCCAGCATCGCCCAACTAAACATGGTGATAATTTTGATATCAAACCCTGCTTCTTTGAGCCAAATTGACAAACTAGAAAATATCAATAGATAAGGCAACCCTGAAGAAAAACCCAATAGCAACATCACCCAAGCGCGCTTGTCCATATAGGCTTTGATGGCTTCGCCCCAAGACTTTTTTGTGCCTGTTGAGCTTTCGCTGGGTAGCGCCGCTTGGTCGTTTGACACAGGTTGTTTTGATATTTGCATGTTACCTCTCACTGATCACGCACGATTTACCACAAAACTTCATTAAAATCTTGCTATTGTAGCGGTTTTCTAGGTGTAGACAAACTAAAATTATTATAGATGTCTGAAACGTTGATATCTGAAACAAGGTGGCAATACAACTGAATCAATAACTGAGTCAATGTCTGTATACTTGTCACATTAATCAATTCCTTAAATTTTAGGCCTATTAAATAGGCCTGACTTAAGCAGCTAGGTTTTGAACCTGCTATTTTATGGTAATATGCTATACTTGACACCCTGCG